>NZ_BAXD01000007.1:0-101903 GCF_001310395.1 Halolactibacillus sp. JCM 19043 | reverse complement strand
ACCTTTGTGGTGTCCTTATGGAATCCCCTTCCTCAAACATTCGTGAGAATGTTAGGTGGGGGTAGTTCAATAACTCAACAATAGCGATTCTGCTTATTCACTTATCTAACTAACGCACCATTTATCTGGATTAACTTTTAATTGATAAGTTCCTCAAAGAAGTTCTCTAATTCGGGCGCATCATCAAGGAATTCATACTGTAAATTACTTTCACCAACATCATATCTACTCACATATATTCTCCCATCTATGTAATTAATAATGATCGTTGCCCCTTCTACTGTATCAACAACTACTTGAGCATTAGAAAGCGGGACTTTTTCTTCTGAGATTTTCTGTGGGTCATACTGATTAAACCATTCAACAATTTTTATACATTCACTTTTTGGTACTCTTTTTATATCTGTACCCTTTTCCCATAAGTGAATCGCCTCAACTTGATTTATTGTGATAGGTTGATGAAAATTGGTTAATTCTTTATTTTGCTTATATTGACCCCACCAAAGTGCTGCTATTATTAAAAATACGACAACTGTAAGGATATACATTTTTCTTTTCATATTTACCGCTCCATTATTAATTATAACCAGTTCGTTAGTTGAACAAGTAATAACAGTTAATTTTATCTAATCTAAGTGTATCATAGCGTTCAGTTTTCGCACCAAATTCCTTTTAATAATTATTTTTCTATATCCGTTTTGATTCTCTAGTGTTAAATACTTAAAACCATATAAGATAATTGTCCACATGTTTAATTACAACAGCATAAAATCTCTGTATACATTCTTTTAAATGGCTTGATTTAACTTTTCCTTTTGTTAATCTATCCATTTCTAATCCTCTAAAAAATCAATGAGTCACAATCAATCTCCATTTGACAAAGAACCCATTTTTTTAATTTAACAACATAAAAAGACCGATAGGCTCTAAACCTATCGATCCATTTTTTATAAATCTTTAACGACCGCTTCGATAATTGTTTCCATATACTGCGGCAAGTCACTTGGTCTCCGACTAGAAATAATATGCCCCGATTTGACGACTGGTTCATCAATCCAGGTGGCACCCGCATTTTTTAAATCATCGATAAGCGCTGGTGTACTTGTCATTGTTACATCCCTAACAATATCAGCTGAGATCAGCACCCAACCTGCATGACAAATCTGACCAATCACTTTCTTATCTTGATCCATCGCTTTGACAATATTCAACACACTGTCGTAACGGCGCAGTTTATCTGGCGCCCAGCCACCTGGGACGAGTAACACATCATAATCCGCTGGGTCAATATCTTCAAAGGCATGCGTTGATTCACACGGCACACCGTACTTCCCAGTGTAGACTTTACCTTTTTCCGTACCAGCAATATCGACCGTAGCCCCAGCTTCTCGCATTCTTAGGACAGGGTACCATAATTCTAAATCTTCAAACGCTTCGTCAACAACTTGTAACACGCGTGTATCTTTTAACTTCATCACACTTTAGCCTCCTTAAGTTTTGTCGCTCTTCTTTATGTTTAACCGTAAAATACCCGAGTTAAACTCCACCTTTTGTTGGATTTAATTGTATGACGAAAGAAATGATATAACACTAGCCGAAACATCTTGTTGGTAACCAATCTCTGAAATAACCGCCGCGCCATCAATATGATACTTCTTTAACCGAGGCATATCTCTGGCCCTTAAGCCACCAATCGCAACTATAGGGGTATCTCCTACATGATCTTTAATTGCTTTTAACCTTGAAAATCCAATGGGTATTTTTGCATCTGCTTTAGTTAAGGTTGGATAAATTGGACCTACCCCAATATAGTCAGCGCCTCGTTTTTTTGCTATGATTGCTTCTTCAAGATTCGTTGCCGATATCCCGATAAACATCTCTTTTGGCAACACGGCTCTTGCTTGTTCAATCGACACATCATCTTGACCGAGATGAACGCCATCAGCACCTAGTGCCATCGCCAGTTCAAGATCATCATTCACAACAAATGGTACACGATATTGTCTACATAACGCTTTCACTTTATATCCGTATTCAATAAGGGCAGTACCCTTGAGCGCAAAGGGACCTTTCTCTCGTAACTGAAACATTGTCACCCCACTCTTAAGTGCTGCCTCAATAATCGGTAAACTAGCTTCTTCTATATAAGCCTCACCAAAAATAAAATATAACCTCAACCATTCACGCTGAAACATTAGCTACTCACCTCAATCACAGCTTGTTTTTTCCATTCAGAAATACTCAGGGTAGCTAAACAATCGATAAAATGCATTTGAAAAGAACCTGGTAGTTCGCTTCTTTCTGCCGCTACCTCACTTGCGACAGTATAAAAACTGACTGCTTCTGCCGCAGCTTCGATATAATGATCATCATCAGCTACGGCTAAAAAAGCGGCGATGACAGAGGTAAGTAAACACCCCGTCCCAGTGACCTGTTTTAGTATTGGCGAGCCGTTTTTCAATCGGTAAAGTGTTTTGCCACTATAAATCATATCTTCTTTCCCCGTCACAACAACCGGGATACGATAGCGCCGATAGAAGGCTCTCGCAATCGTCCCTACATCCGTATCAATATCCCCTTCGACACCCTTACCAGCTTGTTTAAGTGAGACAAGGGTCATAATTTCTGCCGCATTGCCTCTGATGAAACTAATCTTTAACGTCTCAAGTAAATGTGTAACGACACGCATCCGGTAATTTGAAGCGCCAACACCAACGGGATCTAACACAATAGGAATCCCTTTTTCCTGAGCTTTTCTTCCCGCTACTTGCATCGCCTGAAACACCGGTTCTGTGATTGTACCGATATTCAAAACAAGCGCATCTGAAATATTTATAATGTCATCCATTTCTTCTTTTTCATGCGCCATAAGCGGCGAAGCACCGAGGCATAAAGCCCGTTTGCGGTAACATTCATCACGACTTGATTCGTGATGTTGTGAATGAGAGGTGCGCGTTCTTTTACTAATTCTAAGTAATGCATTATACCTCACCCCCTCTAGTATCTTGACAAGTGTTTATGTCATTGGGTACCCCTTTTAACCGGTAACCAAAATGATTCGTCGGCCCGTTACCACGTCCGAGGTCAATCCCGTAAAAAATTGCAGCATGAATAAACGCTTTTCCTAAACTGACCGCATCAAGCATCGATTGACCTTTCGCAAGTTCTGCGGTAATAACCGCACTATACGTGCAACCTGTCCCATGTGTATGTTTCGTCTTGACTCTTTCTTTCGTTAAATAGTGCACTACGCCCCCGTCATAAAAGACATCAGTAGCTTCCTCAGTTAAATGCCCACCTTTTACAACTGCAGCGCTGGCACCTAACACATGCACCAGATCTTTCGCGGCTTGTGTCATCTCCTCTAACGTTGTAATCGAACGGTCCAATAACAAACTTGCTTCTTTTAAATTCGGTGTCACAAGTGTTGCTTTTGGAATTAATACTTCCCGAATAACCGCACGAGAACTCTCTTCCATTAAGACATCGCCACTCGTTGCGACCATGACTGGGTCTAATACATACGGAATATCGGGGTATTTTGTTAAATAGTCACCAATCAATCTCATCATTTCTTCGGTCGCAATCATGCCTGTCTTTATCGCATCTGGTTGAATATCATCAAAGACACAGGCCAGTTGCCTGTCAATCATCTCAATTGGTTGATGATGAATTAACGATACACATTGCGTATTTTGCGCAACAACAGACGTAACCACACTCATACCGTAGACACAACGTTCTTCAAATGACTTGAGGTCCGCTTGAATACCCGCACCTCCTGTTGGATCGGTCCCGGCAATCGTTAATGCTGTTTGAACTTTTTTCATTTTCTCCACTCCTTGTAGACGCAAAAAACCGCTCCTCATAGGTCGAGGAACGGTTGTGAGTGTATGATTAAAACGAACGCCAATAAAGACGCTAGGTTTCACAAGAGTCCCACTTCCCTACGTTGGTACTAACCAAATCAGGTTCAAAGGGACCAAAGTGATTCACTTTATCTCAGCACACATGTGCGCCCCTAGCGGTTTCATCCGTATTTATTTGTTAACTTAACCATAGTGAATATGAGAAAGTTTGTCAAGCTTATTGAAGCAAGCCAATATCTTCTGGCGGCCAAATCCGAAAGACGATTTCACCAATCACACTGTCTTCTTCAATCACACCAAAATAACGACTATCCCGGCTATCCGGTCGATTATCTCCTAAGACAAAATACATCCCTTCAGGTACTTCCGTTAAGCCTAATTCATTCATACTAAAATCATCGGTATACGTGTAGCCATCCAACTGACTTAAGACATCTTCTAAATAGACTTCTGGATAACTGACCCCGTTAATGAATAACACATCATCTTTTACTTCAACATAGTCACCCGGTAACCCAATGATGCGCTTCACATAATTCTCTTCAATAACTGAATCAGGTGCAACAAAAGCGATTTGGTCAAACCGTTCTAACTCGCCCAATTTACTTATAATAATTCGGTCACCATCATGCAAGGTCGGTTCCATTGACGTTCCTTTAACAACAGACGGCGTCATCACAAATTCTCTCACGACAAGCACAATCACCAATGCAATCACAATGGCTTTGATCCAGGAAATCAATTCTTTTACCATCTCTAACCCTCATTTATCTTTTTTTCTTATTATACGCGCTTTCCATAAGAAAATCCATGATTTCACTGAACAGACAAAAAACCTCATGCGTAGAAAGCACGAGATTTTAATTTGACTATTTAATTTATGACGTAACCTTTTGATCATCACTCACTATTCATTACGTGATACCACTCAATCTAATCATCCACTTTTAAAAAATGTGTGGCTGCGACTCTCATGAGAACATATGCCATTAAACTGACGCCAAGTAACAAGAATAACGCCGCATAAGCCAACATCACTTGAGCTAACACATAGACTAGACCGACAGATATAATCGTTTGAATCGGTCTTGCGACAGAATAAATAAGCGCGACTTTTGGATAATCTCGTAAAGGAAAATGATAGTGAACAAATACCGGAAATACCGTCATCAAACTTAATATAACGATAGCGGTTAGAAGAATAATGATAAAGAAATAGCCTTTTGAAAATAAGGCGTGATCGATTAATAAGGCCACGCGGTAATTACCATAGAGTATCGCCACGGCTAATACATACAGGTAACCTAACAGATTTGCTTTCAATAGATTTTCTTTATAACTCTTCCAATATTTTTTGAACACATCATCGTCATCTTTAAAGACAATCATTTGTCTTAAAACGTAGAAAAGGGCTGCTAAACTAGGGAAAAAGCCGATAATACCTAGCCCCAATACACTCCCTAACCAAAAACAGATATTTAATAGAATGAGGTGGAAACCAAGTGTACCTACTTTTATAAACCAGCTTTGACGATACATTTTAGTCCACCTCTTTCCATTAATTGATGTATGCTAACACTTTGTCTGCTTCAGGTATTGATTCAATGGCGCCAACTTTGGTGCATACAAGCGCTGCGGTCACATTAGCATAAGTAATCATCTCTGTTAATACTGCTTCATTTTTAATCACTTCAAGCGGTTGAGCATAAGTTGATAACTGAGATAATAATGCGCCAACAAACGCATCTCCTGCCCCCGTTGAATCGATTGCTTCAACTTTAATACTGTTGATTACTTTTTTAAAGTCACGCGTAGACACATAAGTCCCTGCCTTACCTAGTGTCACTGTCACGAGAGACACGCCCTCATCATGAAGCCGATCAACTGCCTCAGCCATATTATCTTGTTGCGTTAATAACAATAATTCCTCTTCACTTACTTTAACATAATTAGCATAAGGTAAGCAGTGATACACCCACTCAACAAAAGCTGGTTGATCATTACCCCAAAGATCCGAACGGTAGTTAGGATCAAAGGCGATAAATTGCTGCCTTTGCTGTCCTTTTTTCATCATGTTGATATACGTTTTGCGAAAAGGATCCGTTAATAAAGCTGTGGCTGAGCCAAAATGCAACGTATGCATCGAATCAATTAAGGTTTGATCAAGATCCTTTCCCTCTAATAATCCATCCGCTCCTCGCATAAATTCAAAATCTCGTTCACCACTTGAATCTAATGATACAAAAGCTAACGTTGTTTTAGCAAGGTTTGTTTTTAATAAATGATCTGTTTTTACTTTTGCGGCTGTTAAGGATTGTTCGAGGAAGGTGCCAAAAGCATCTTCCCCTACTTTTCCGACAAAGTACGCCGCACCACCATGTCTAGCAATAGCCGCCGCCACATTTGCAGGCGCACCGCCTGCTTTTTTCTCAAACGACTTACCTTCCACTAGTGAAACATCTATATCTGTACAAAAAAAGTCAATCAGTAATTCACCAATACATGCGATATTATTCACCATACCTTTTCGTTCACCCCTTACTCAGTCTCATGACTTTACCTGAAACCAATGACGAACGCTGATTAACTGATGTTACCATTAAGTCAGAAAAGCGCTCAAGTGGATAGACAAGGCTTGTTAGTGCTGATGTACCACCGTCAACAAATAGTTCAATCGATGACCGATCTAACACGATCGATAACTGAACATGTCCCGTATTGATTGGTGCCGTTTGCACTTCTTTGAATAATGGCGAAAAGTCTATTTGTCCTGCTTTACTTCGGTCAAGTATTAATATTCTATCATGAGCGTCTAGTGTCAACGTTAATTGATCATCTTCTTGTGACTGGAGTGTGATCACAACCTGATCGGCAGCATCCAGTTGTAACTCTAAATCAATCTGCATCGCTTCTTTAAATGTTGGTACAGTGACGACATCTGTTAAATCACGTGTTGTCATCACTAACTGATCAGTCACATAGGGTGATAGTTCGCTCACTGGCTCCTGCTTAGCAATCAGTGAGTCGCCTTTATGTGTTAATGATAACACGCGAGGTAGTGTCATTTGACTACGCCAGCCACCCGTTGGTACGACATTCGCATAACGCCAATTGCTCATCCATCCTAAGTAAATTCTTCTACCGTCTTCTTCTGGTATATCTGAAAAACTAACACCAGCATAATTATCCCGGCCATGGTCAAGCCAGCGAACATTTGTATCAATCGGTGAAAACACTCGGCCGTCAAAGTCCCCAATGAAATATTGCGTTTTTGAACCTACATCAAGTTTGTCATTATCACCGACACTAACAATCATAAGCCACTTCTTATCAGTGGTTCCGTCGATAGGTAGTTCGAATAAATCCGGACATTCCCAGACCGCTTCTTGATAGCCAACACCTTCACCAAATTCACTTTCAAATCGCCAATCCTTTAAGTCCTTAGATGAATACATCATGACGGTTTGTCCGGTCGCTAAAATCATCACCCATTTATTTGTTTCTTCATACCAAAATACTTTAGGATCTCTAAAATCTATTTTTTCTTCACTTATTAAAACGGGATTCTGTTCATATTTTATCCACGTCTCTCCTTCATCAAGGCTGTAGGCTAAACTTTGATATTGTTCTGGTGGTTGTTGTTCCCGGTCTAAATGATGGGTGAAAATAGCCACTAAGCCATGTCCACCATTAAAAAATCCGGTTGTGTCATGCCAGTCAACAACGATACTTCCTGAGAAAATCATTCCTAGTTCATCAGGGAAAAGAGCAATCGCTCTTTCTTCCCAATGAACCATATCCTCACTTACCGCGTGTCCCCAGTGCATAGGACCCCAAACGGTGCTATCAGGATTATGTTGAAAGAATAAATGATATTTCCCTCGATAAAAGACCATGCCGTTCGGGTCATTCATCCAGTTTTCTTTAGGTGCAAAACGAAGCTGTGGTCGATAATTCTTTCTCTGTTTAATTTCTAGCAAGCTAAACATCCTCTCTATTTTATTATTGCGATCGATCGTATCCTTCTTGTTTAATTTCTAACCATTCTTGCACATTTAATCGTTCTAATTCTGCAAGGTAAGCATCCCATTCTTCATCCGCTTTCCCGTTCGTAATCCATTCCGCTTTAATGCGGTGAATATATGGAATGAGATCTGCTTCAATCGTTGATATACGATCTAATTCATCTTCATCAAAAAACACTTTTGGATAGATATTTTCAGCACTCATGTGCGGTACCATCACGTCATTCATTAAATCAAGTCGCCAAGCAGCATCATCTGGCATAGTTGTATCTTTACCATAGTAACTATCTAAAATAGCAAGCGGCCCGCCTATCGATGTTTTCTCTCTTAATTCTACTGGCGCCGCTCCGTCTAACGGCAAGTGACGTAACATATCTGCGGCTTCATCATATTCAAAGATATTTTGAAGTTCATCATCACCATAGGTTCCCCAGTTGTTTTGAACGGATTGTTTCGGTGCATAAAGCTGATCAATCCATTTGGCCGTAAGTTCTAAATTCTCGTTAGCGCTCGTAATAACCATACGTGAACGATCAAATCCCATCCCATTTGTCCGCGCAACATTCACTGTTCCGTCAGGTCCAGCAAGTGGATTCATTAAGTCATAATTATCACCCATACCGGTAATATTTCCTTTATCCCACGTAAAGTACATACCGTAGCGACCTTCTTGTCCTTTTGCGACGTAAGTTGGCCAATCATGTTCAAATGCTTCGATATCAATTAATTGTTCTTCATACAATTCATTCATAAAATTAATCGCATCTTTATAGCCATCTTGCATAGATGTTAGTAGCACTTCACCGTCATCTGTCACAACGGTATGATCCCAGTTGTCACCAAGGCCAAATGAAGCAAATAAGAAGCCTGGGTCTTGCCCGCCGTCATTAATAATAAATGACATTGGAATTGTTTGACCATCACCTGCAGGGTCGTTGTCTCTAAAAGCAATCAATACTTCTTTTAACTCCTCAGTTGTCTGGGGCATGTCTAACCCTAACTCTTCGATCCATTGAACATTTATCCAAGGGAAATTATCAACTGAGTGAATACTTCCTTTCCCTTCACCAAGTTCTTCAATCCAAGGGAAGGAATAAATATTACCATCAGGTGCAGTCATCATCGCCTCATATTCTGGCGCTTTCTCTAATACCGCTTGTAAATTCGGCATATACTGATCAATCAAGTCATTTAATGGAATAATCGCGCCGTCATTGGCGTAGTTTAATAATTCATAATCACTAAAAGCGGCGTTCATGATTGCATCTGGCATGTCACCAGTTGCTAGGGCAAGGTTTCTTCTTTCACCAAACGTGTCACCGGTAAAGTTTAACCAATCAACATGGACACCTGTTTCTTCTTCTAAACGTTGGAAAATTAATTTATCATTAGGGTCCTCAGGTGCTAACGTTGAGCTTGATGTCATAAACTTTAATGTGACATCCTCTTCCTCTAAAGGAAACTCTATATTTTCTAATTCATAATCATCAGAATGCGCTTGTTCATTACCTCCACCACAAGCTGTTAAAACAAGACTTAACATAACGAGTAATAATCCCATCACTTTTTTCATTTTTATAACCCCCACTTTATTTTAGTGAACCTACCATAACACCTTTTTTCGAAATACTTTTGGAAAAACGGATACATGACCATGAGCGGTAAACTTGCGACAACAATCGATGAGTACTTAATCATTTCAGCAATTCTTTGCATTTCAGCGCGTGCTAATTGATCGGCAATCATACCCGGCGGTACTTCGTTTTGGACTAATATTCGCGAAGTACTAACTGTAATGGATAGAGCGATTGATCATCCAAATAAATCATCGCATTGAAATATGAATTCCATTGACCAATAAAAGCAAACAACGCAATGACGAAAATAATTGGTTTTGATAGTGGTAAAATGACACTTAAAAATATCTTCAAGTCACTTGCACCATCAATTTGCGCTGCTTCTTTTAATTCGTTTGGCACCCCCTTAAAGAATGTTCGTGTAAGAATAATATTCCAGACGCCAACGGCTCCCGGCAAAATAATCGCCCAAGGGGTGTTTAACATCCCTAAGTTTCGGACAACGAGATAGGTTGGAATCATGCCACCATTAAAGAACATCGCGAATAAAAAGAAGATCGTAATGACTTTTTTACCTACGAGTGTTTCAACTGATAAAGAATAACCAGCCAAAACAGTGAAGACTACCGCAACAAACGTAAAACCAGACGCATAAAAGACTGAGTTTAAAAATCCTCTTACGATTGAACCGTCTTCAAAAATTCTGCGGTATCCATCTAACGTCCAGTGATCTGGATTGAATGAAATTCCTTGATTGAGTAGGATATTTGGTTTTAAGAACGACCCTATTAAGACATAGGCAATGGGAACAATAACAGCTAGAACAATTAACACGAGCAATACCTTATTGACGAATAAAATCAGTCGATCAACAGGTGAATTATTTATTAAAGAATGACGTGCCATACAATCAACCTCCTTGTTTTAGTAAAGTGTTTCTCCATTTAATCTTTTTACAACAGTATTCGCAATGACGAGTAAGATCAGACCAATAACTGTATTAAATAGTCCAACAGCGGCACCAAACGACCAGTCACCAGCTAATAACCCACGTTTATAGACATACGTATCAATAATTTCTGATGCCGGTATATTCATATCTGTTTGTAAAAGATATGCTTTTTCAAATCCAACACCCATAATGCCACCAATCGCTAAGATGAATAATACCGCCATGATTGGTTTAATCACTTGCACATCAATGTGCCAAATCCGTTGAAGTAACGATGCCCCGTCAAGTGTTGCGGCGTCATGTAATTGTGGATCAGCATTTGACAATGCGGCGACATAGACGATAGATGAAAAGCCCGCTCCTTGCCATATACCAGAAGTAATAAAGATAGTTCTAAAATAAGCAGGATCAGATAAAAATGATACCGGGTTACCAGTAAACTGCGTAATCAAAGCATTAATTGGACCTGCCGGTGATAAGAAAATAAATAGCATACCAACAATAACAACGGTTGAAATAAAGTGTGGTGCATAAATAACTAACTGAATATTTTTCTTAATATTCATCCGTCGTACTTGATTCAGCATAAGCGCCAGAATAATCGGTACTGGAAAACCAATAATTAAGCCGTAGACACTTAATTTAATCGTATTCATAAAAATTCTAATAAAGTTAGGTGATGTGAGAAAACTTCTAAAGTGATCTAACCCTACCCAGTCACTTCCGAAGATCCCTTTCGTTACACTAAAGTCTTGAAAAGCAATTAACACCCCATACATCGGAATATAATTAAATATAAAAACTAACAATACAGCTGGAAGTAAAAATAGATAAAGAACATAATTCTTTTTAATATAAGCCCATTTCGATTCTTTTTTATCGATGCGGCTTTTCCCACCTTTTCCTCTGCTTGGCTTTTGTTTCATAACGTTTAACACTCTCCCTTTACTTAGTATGCGCTTACAATAGAAGGCGATTAATATGTCAACCGGTTGACATATTACGTAATAAAAACTTGAAATTTATATCTTGATTATAATGACCGCAAGAAAGAATGTCAACCGGTTGACATAAAATAATTTTAAAAAACAACATAGTTTAATAATTGAGGGAACTATGTTGTTTTTCCTTTAATCAATTCTACTGGTAATGTCACATTTTTAACTTCAAAGTTATCTGATTGATTGATTTGTTCCATCAGTATTTCTACAGATACTCGTGCAATTTCTTCAATCGGTTGTTGAATCGTTGATAAATCCGGCAATAACATGCGAACCGCCTCAGCCCCATCATAACCAATGACTTTTAAATCTTCTGGTACACGGATTCCTCTATTCTTTGCCTCATTTATAACCTTCGAAGCAATCATATCATCACTAGCAAAGACAGCTTCTAGATCAAGGTTCTCATTAAACAAGTCTTCTAAGTAAGTATCTGAGATTTCATACGTTCTGTAAGGAAGGTTATTCTTTTTCATCGTATCTTCATAGGCATCTCTTCGCAGGTTTGCGGGGGTTTCTAATTCTCTTGGCCCATTAATATGAATGATTTTTTTACATCCTCGATCAATTAAATGTTGTGTTGCCAGTTCACCACCACGATAGTTATCACTAGAGACAACAGGAATGTGATCGGCTAAAATACGATCAAAACTGACGATAGGCATGCGCGATTTTTTATATAAATCAATGCCACGATTGTGTGCACCTGCAATAATGCCATCAACTTGGTGTCGTTGAAGCATCTCTAAGTATGCACGTTCCTTATCTTCACGCCCGCCACTATTACAAAGCAATACTTTATACCCTAGCGATTCACAAACATTTTCTAAATGATAGATTAACTGTCCATAAAACGGATTACTCGTTGTTGGAAAGATCACACCAACGATAAAGGTTTTATTAATGAATAACGATCGCGCAATCTCATTCGGGTAATAATTAAGTTCTTCCATCGCAGCGTACACTTTTTTACGTGTTTTTTCACCAATATATCCTCGGTCGTTGAGCACACGCGACACGGTTGTTGGTGATACTTCAGCCAATTTTGCTACATCGGCCAATTTCGGTTTTTTCATGACAAATCTCCTATACCTTTTAGTAATGAAACAATCGCATAGTCTCATTGTAAATTAAATTAATTTTTTTGCAAATATATTAACCATCATTTTTCCAAAATGAGTCTATCTTTCTTCTTTCTGCACTAAAAAACCTAACGTCTCATTTAACGTTAGGTTTTTGATTAGCACTTTACTTCGACGCTAGTACATCATCAACCATCGCCCGAGTATGCTTCAGATCTTCTTCGTCTGGATCTAAGTCAACTTTAACGAGTTCACCGTAAACTGTAGCACCGACAGACTCAAAACGTTCTTTAAATTGATCAAGCGCGACGCCGTATAACGGATAAAAAGAATCACATGAACCGAATAAGCCAATGCGTTTACCTGATAAATCCTCATCTTCAACCTCATCATAAAAATCCATCAACTCAAACGGTAAATCCCCGTCACCGTACGTGTAACTACCAAAGAAAATCACATCGTAATCGGCTAAATCGAAGGCATAAAACTCATCACTTGGAATATGGAAGGTACTATGTTCGAGATTTTTCTCGTCTAAGTAACGCTTTATTTCATCAGCAATACACTCCGTATTACCTGTCATACTTGCATAAGCTACTGCTATTTTCATAAATATTCACCTCATCATTATCATAGTGATAATGATTTTCACTGTCAAGTTATTCTTCGTCACCAGAAGCAAAATCAACGCACTTCCGAATTGCCTCTTGAATCATCTGATCAAAGTTATGTTCATCTAATACTTGTAAGCCTTTTTCCGTCACACCACCTGGTGTCGCCACTTCATCCATTAAGTCTTGTGGACATTTTAAATCAGACGTTAACATTTCTGATGCCCCTTTGACCATTTGCGCCACGAGCTGTTTAGCCACAACTTCTGTTACACCAGCTTTTTGCACCTCTTTAATTAACACATCCGCAAACCGGTAGACAAAGGCCGGACCACTCCCGGTAATCGGTGTAATTTGATGCACTTGTTGCTCGGTTAATTTTTTAAACTGACCGATACTAAACAGGATTTTTTCAATATAATATTCATGTTCATCTGTCACATGATGCCCTAAAGTAAAGAGCGTCATCGACTCTGCTTTTGATGCTGCCGTATTTGGCATGAGCCAGCTGACAGGTGTCCCTTCTGGTAAATGTGATTCAAGATATTTTACATCAATCCCTGCCGCAACCGTAAGCACGAGTTGACCATCAATAACGTCACTGAGTGACGCTAATACTTCTTCATGCGCTTCAGGTGGAACGGCTAAAATAATAATATCTTGGTCTGAGACGTGATTTTGCCACTGATTAGTCGTTCTCACACCAAAGCGTGCTTCCACTTCTTCTAATCGTTCACTGTTTCCATTATTTCCAACCAAGATTTCACTAAAATCTGCATGTTTTAAACCATCAATGATCGCTTGCGCCATACGTCCGGCACCAATCATTAAAATCTTTTCTTTTGACATGAAAGATTCCCCCTAGATTCATTTTAACGTACATAGGCTACGTGAATAATTACCCGTTTTTACTCTATTAAAAACAAGCCTCACTCGTTTCTCCATTCTTTACTATACAAAAAAATAATCTTCGAAACAAGGTCATTTAAAAAGAAATCCAACAGGAAGGCATCCAGTTGTATCTTTACATTGTTAGCTTGATTCATAACAAAACAACAAGCACCAAAAGGCACTTGTTGTTTTGACTGAAATATTTAAACGCCGTTACTTACCTGTTACTTTTAACTCAACATCGATGTTACCCCTGGTTGCTTTAGAGTATGGGCAGAAGTTGTGAGCAAGTTCTGCGAGGTGTTCTGCTTCTTCTTGTGAGACCCCTTTAATCTCTACATGTAATACGACACCAATTTTAAAACCGTTATCGCTTGGGTCTTTTAGTAAACTCACATCTGCCGTTAATGTTGATTCAATCTCTTTCTTTTGGCGTTCTGCCATTAAATTTAATGCGCCATCATAGCAAGCGGCATAACCTGCCGCAAATAGCTGTTCAGGGTTAGAGCCTGTTTCACCACTACCTCCGGCTGGGTTCACTAAATTTAAATCGATCAAACCATCATCTGATTTTACATGACCATCGCGGCCACCTGTTGCTGTCGCATGGGACGTAAATAAAACATTACTCATAACTTGATCCGCTCCTTTATAATTAGTTTCATACTATGTTTACCTTCTTAATCGGGTTTCTAAACCCTTCCGTATAAAAATAGTGAATTTAAGTCTTTCTCACTAGTTGTTAGTGATGAGAATGATTTAACTCTCCCTGTTCCCGCTTATGTTTAAGAAAGAATTTTTCCATCAGATAGGTTGCCACCAACACAAGTAATGACACGCCGACAATCAGTAAATCGGTCTGGAATTTATAGATGACAAAAGCAATTAAAACAATACTATCAATCAATATTGCACCACCTACGATGACACGATGACTATTTACCTCATCTTTTAGCTTATAGAATAGTCCCCAGTGGATTAAAATATCCATCACTAAATATAAAATCGCCCCCATCGAAGCAATCCGACTAAGATCAAAGAGCACTGTTAACACCATCGCAATAACGACCGTATAGACGAGTGTGTGTTTTTGAATACTGCCTGGCATACCAAAGTGTGAGTGTGGAATGAGCGACATATTGGTTAGCATCGCCAGCATTCTCGATACCGCAAATACACTCGCGATAATTCCTGAGATTGTGGCAATAATGGCAATAATAACTGTAAACCACACACCAAGTGAACCAAGTGCCGGTTCAGCTGCTGCCGCTAAGGCGTAATCTTTTTGGTTAATAATCTCAGCTAGAGACAAGTTTGTCGACACAGCCCAAGCAATCAAGAGATAAACAACGAGACTAATGATAATCGATAGCGTAATCGCACGCGCAATATTTTTCTTCGGTCTTTCAATTTCTTCCCCTTGATTGGTGATGGTCGTAAAACCTTTAAAACTTAGAATCGTTAACGCAATCGCCGCAACAAAACTGATGCCTGTCACTTCCGGTGTTTGGGATGACGATTCAGGTAATTGAAAACTAAAATTCACAAGCACAAGCCCGGCTCCAGCAAATATCAACAATCCGATAATTTTAAGTAACGAGACAATCGACGTAAATGACTGAATAAAAGCATTACCTGATATATTGACTAAAAAAGCAAACAACAACAGACTAACACCTAAAATTTGTACCCAGTACGAACCGGTATCCGCGTCAAATAACTGAAGCGTATACGTACCGAAGGTACGAGCAACGAGACTTTGATTAATGACCATTGAAAAAGCCATCAGTAACGACGCAAATGCCGCAACCGTTCCTTTTCCATATTCTTTGACTAAGTACATACCAATTCCACCAGCTGATGGATAAGCTTGACTAAGTTTTTGATAAGAGTACGCACTAAAACCGGTGGCGATCCCACCGAGAACGAAAATGAGCGGAAACCATTTCCCACTTAATTCTGCGACTTGACCAAGCAGGGCAAAAATACCTGCGCTAATCATGACACCCGTACCAAGGCCGACCGCACCAATTAGTTTAATGCTATTCTCTTTATATTCACTCATGCTTGACCTCCTTTTGAACGTCATTAAATAACTGACTACTATTAACTTTACCTTCATTATTGGAATTAAAACCAATTTATAAGTATTAAATAAAGAAATGACTTTCGTCGCTTCTTTTTTACAAGTTATCAACTTATATTTAGACGATACTACTATTCATAACGTTTTAGCCATACTTCTAAAATAATGCCGTACACAATACCCGCGAGAAAACTAACGACATCAACATAACCACTCGTCGCATAGAAGGCAAACGACACGAGAAGACCAAGGACTGCACCTCGTAAGGCTACTTGTTTCTTAGTCACTTTCGGCCAAGCAGCACCAATGACGAGCCCCATTATGACCCGGTTATACCAAAGCGCAAACACAAACGTAAGCGATGCATCAAATCCCGAACGAATATAAGCACCAACAACACAGAAAAGCCCTAAAATAATCCCACCTATCAACGACATTTTTAAACGTTTTGTCATCACGCCAAATCACTCCTCCATTTTTTTGAACCATTATATTTAAGTATAGCCTCTTGATATGGATTCAAAACAAAAAAGCCACACTCTACGTGTGACTTTACCTTTAACCTAATGCAACATCTAAAACCATCATCACAGTAAAACCAACCATTAACGCCATGGACGCTAAATCTCGGTTACCATTTTCTTGCGATCCTGGAATGACTTCTTCTGCGACAACGAAAATCATCGCACCGGCCGCAAAGCTAAGCGCTAACGGTAAAATTGGTTCCATCCAGGTCACAAGTAACACACCAATCACTGCTGCAATCGGTTCGACCATCCCAGAGAACTGACCATACATAAAGCTGCGTCTTCTTGACATGCCTTCACGTCTGAGTGGCATTGAAACAGCCGTTCCTTCTGGGAAGTTCTGAATTCCAATACCAATACCAAGTGTGACAGCTGCCGCAAGTGAACTTGTGTCAAATCCAGCCGCAACCGCACCAAAAGCAACCCCAACCGCTAAACCTTCCGGAATGTTATGAAGCGTAATCGCGAGCACTAACAGTGTACTACGACGCCGGCGATCCGGGTGAATCCCTTCTGCCGTATCCAGTCGAGCGTTCGGGTGAACGTGGGGAATAACTTTATCAATCCCCCATAAAAAGATACCCCCTAACATAAATCCAACAGCCGCTGGTAACCAAGCAGGCCACTTATCTTGTTCTGCCATTTCAATAGCCGGTGCTAACAGTGACCAATAACTTGCCGCAATCATCACACCACCCGCAAAACCTAACATCGCATCAAGAAACTTTTGATTCACGCCCTTCGTGGTAAAAACAAGGGCTGCCCCAAGCGCCGTCATCCCCCAAGTAAACAGTGTCGCAACGAGCGCCTGCATGACCGGTGGTAACTGAGTAAAAAACTCTACCATACGTGTAACTCCTTTCTCTTTCCAAATATACTTTGATTTCTTACTATAGTTTTATATTTTCATCTCTATTATGGATTATACCAATATTTTTGCCTTAGGTAAACTTTTTTAAAAAAAAGTATCTTTCATTTGTTGGATATCGTTATTCATAATTTATTCATACTTTTTTTATCCGTGCATCCATTCGTCATTTTTTTAAACACTTAATCAAGAAAAAGCATTCAACTTTGTCGTAGTTGCCGGTTCGTAGTAATGTGTCACATGGTCCATTTTAATCTTATTAAGACGGGGAAGTCCCATCCCTTGCCCAAAGGCGATTCATCCCCACTTACTCATTGGGCTTAGCCATAACATTCCTTGAAGATGGGGGTTTTCTCGCCTAATTTAGATAAAAAATACCTCAATACTGAAGTAGTATTGAGGTAGGCATTATTCCGTCTTCTCGCTTTTTACTATTTAAAAACTTTGATCCGCTCATCTACTGATTGGAAAGTTTTTTCGCCCGGTGCTTCTTCTGGTTTGCCAAACGGCATTTGCGCACGTAAGCTCCATGCTTTTGGAATATCAAAGCGTGCTTTGACATCATCGTCAATCAACGGATTATAATGCTGCAAGGAGGCACCTAACCCTTCTGCTTCTAAGGCTGTCCAGACGACATATTGCAACATACCCGACGCTTGTTCCGACCAGGTTTCGAATTTATCTTTATACAATGGCATTTGTTCACCTAGGCCTTTGACTACCTCAGTATCTTCGAAGAACAACACCGTTCCATAACCCGCTTTAAACGAGTCAATTCGCGCTTTTGTTTTATGAAAATTTTCTTCTTTTACGAGTGGACGTAGATGTTCTTTCGTTAGATCCCAAAGTGCTTTGTGATGGTCATTAAACAAAATCACCACCCGGCCACTTTGTGAATTAAACGCATACGGCGAATGTTTCACCGCAAATTGGACGACTTCCTCAACGTTTTCTTTTGAAACAATCTCTTCATCGCTAATCGCGTAATATGACCGACGTTCCTCAATAGCTTGTCGCAATAATTTTGACATAGAAATATTTCCTCCTTCAGTATGATAAAATTTTTCTGTTATCTGTACTATTACCGAACGATCCCTCCTTTAAACACTGACGATTTTCATTTGTAAGCAACTTATATTGATTCCAAATTAAAATTGGACGCATGTAAAAAGCAATCACCCTTTCACCATCGTTAGCTCACTGCCACACCGTGAGCTAACTCAAAAAGACCTACAAGCAAAAGGCTTGTAGGTCTTGATTATTCTATTTAAGATTGTGGGATCGCAATGGTTTTTTCACGATTTAAAATCGCTTCTGCATTTTTCACTCGGTCTTCAGTCGGTGGTTCAACACCTTCTAATTGATAATCTAAACCGAGGTTTTCCCATTTATACACACCTAACTTGTGATACGGCAACACGTCAATTCGTTCAACGTTAGACAGCGTGGCAATAAAGTCAGATAAGCGTTGTAATAACACATCATCATCACTACCGCCAGGAATTAGCACGTGACGTACCCAAATCGGGACATTCTTTTCATCTAAGTAACGGGCCATGTCTAAAATATGATCATTTGAAACACCCGTAAGAACTTTGTGTTTCTCAGGATCAATTTGTTTTAAATCGTAAAGGATTAAATCAGTGACATCCATTAATTTATCGAGTGTTTCAATAAAGCGAGGGGCACGACTGAAACATCCACCTGATGAATCGATACATGTATGAATATCATGTTTCTTCAGTTCAGTAAACAATTCAAGTAAAAATTCCGCTTGAATTAAAGGTTCCCCGCCACTTACTGTTACACCTCCGCCTGATGAATCGAAAAAATCCTTGTATTTCACAATATCTGTGACAAGTTCTTCCACAGTCATCTCTTTACCGCCCGACATCTTCCATGTATCTGGATTATGACAAAACTGGCAGCGTAATAAGCAACCTTGTGTAAAAATAATATAACGTAAACCTGGGCCATCTACTGTACCAAGTGTTTCAATTGAGTGAATGCGTCCTTTCATGTGAATACCCCCTGATGATAAAAGATATAGGAGGAGACAAGTCTCCTCCTATACGATTATACCTTATTTCAAACCGACTTACATGCTTTCGTGGAAAGTACGGTTAATAACATCGATTTGTTGTTCTCTCGTTAACTTGATGAAGTTAACAGCGTAACCTGATACACGGATCGTTAATTGTGGATACTCTTCTGGATGTTCCATCGCATCAAGTAATGTTTCACGATCAAATACGTTAACATTTAAGTGGTGACCATTTTTCTTCGCATAACCATCAAGCATTGCTGCTAAGTTAGCTTTTTGAGTGTCAGCATCTTTACCAAGTGCTTTTGGTACGATTGAGAATGTGTTTGAAATACCATCCATTGCGTACTCATATGGCATTTTAGCGACTGACATAAGTGACGCTAATGAACCATTTTCGTCACGGCCGTGAAGTGGGTTAGCCCCTGGTGCAAATGGTTCACCTGCCCGACGTCCGTCTGGTGTATTACCTGTTTTCTTACCATATACAACGTTTGATGTAATCGTAAGAAGTGATTGCGTATGTGTTGAATCACGGTAAGTTTTGTGTTGTTTTACTTTATTCATAAAACGCTTCACTAAGTCTGCCGCGATATCATCTACGCGATCGTCGTTGTTTCCGTATTTAGGGAAGTCGCCTTCGATTTCATAATCGACAGCTAAACCGTCTTCGTCACGATGGTACGACTTTTGCGTATTTAATTGCTGAAAGTGAGTCAGCTACAACTGAAAGACCTGCGATACCACATGCCATTGTACGGAATACTTCACGGTCATGTAGAGCCATTTCAATTCTTTCATAGCTGTACTTATCGTGCATGTAGTGAATGATATTAAGAGCATTCACGTAAACGCCTGATAACCAGTCTAACACAGTGTCATATTTACTCATCACTTCATCGTAATCTAAGTACTCAGAAGTAATTGGTGCGTAAGCTGGCGCTACTTGTGCTTTAGATTTCTCATCCACACCACCGTTGATTGAGTAAAGTAATGCTTTTGCTAAGTTAACACGAGCCCCAAAGAATTGCATTTGCTTACCAATACGCATCGCTGATACACAACAAGCAATACCGTAGTCATCGCCATAATGGCTGCGCATTAAATCGTCATTTTCATATTGAATTGAGCTGGACTGAATCGACATTTTTGCACAATATTTTTTATAGTTTTCTGGTAAGTTAACTGACCATAAAACAGTTAAGTTTGGCTCTGGAGCTGGACCTAAGTTGTCTAATGTGTGTAAGAAACGATAAGAGTTCTTAGTAACAAGTGGACGACCATCTTCCGCCATACCAGCAAGTGATTCTGTTACCCATGTTGGGTCACCAGAGAATAATTCATTGTATTCAGGTGTTCTTGCAAACTTCACAAGACGTAATTTCATAACGAAGTGATCCACAAGTTCTTGTGCTTCTTCTTCTGTCATCACACCATTAGCGATATCACGTTCAATGTAGATATCTAAGAAGGTTGATGTACGACCAAGACTCATTGCCGCACCGTTTTGTTCTTTAATCGCTGCTAAGTAACCAAGGTATAACCATTGGAAAGCTTCTTGAGCATTTTCAGCTGGGCGAGAAAGATCAAAACCGTAAGTCGCACCTAATTGTTTTAATTCATTTAAAGCACGATATTGTTCTGAATGCTCTTCACGATCACGAATCACATCGTCACTCATTACACCGTTGCCACCAATTAAATCGTAATCAGCTTTTTTAGCTGCCATTAACTTATCAATACCGTAAAGGGCTACACGACGGTAGTCACCGATGATACGTCCACGACCATAAGCATCTGGAAGTCCTGTTACGATACCAGCACGACGCGCCGCACGAATGTCTGGTGTGTAAGCATCAAAAACACCTTGGTTGTGTGTTTTGCGGTAATCTGTGAAGATTTTTTCTACTTCTGGGTCTAATTTATATCCGTAAGATTCAGCTGAAACTGATGCCATGCGGATACCACCAAATGGTTGTAAAGAACGTTTGAATGGCACATCTGTCTGAACACCAACAACCTTTTCTTTATCTTTGTTTAAATATCCCGCATCGTGAGAAGTGATTGTTGAAACAATCTTTGTATCTAAGTCATAAACGCCACCACGTTCGCGTTCTTCTTTTGTAAGTTCCATTACTTGATCCCAAAGATCTTTCGTTGCCTGAGTTGGACCTGCTAAGAAATCTTCATTTCCTTCATAAACAGTAAAGTTTTTGATGATAAAGTCACGCACATCAATTTCTTTTTTCCAGCGACCGTCAACAAATCCGTTCCAAGCGCTACTCTTTGCTACTTCTTCTACAGTTTTCATTTACGCTTCCTCCTCGAGTGTTTATATCATTTAAAATTGTGAATGAATTAACTTATGCTTCTAGTATATACCCTGAACCAAAAAAATAAAGTGAATCTCCTCACATTTTTGAACTGTTATAGTCAATGTTCATAATTTGTTCAAATTTTATCGGGGTAAAGGATTCTGATAAAACAGATAAATATACATTTGATAAAACCTTGATAAATAAGGGTTTATCACTTTCAATACGAATAGTACAGCTACAAGGAAATTGTGACAGATAAATTCTGTATCAATCTGTTATAGTATGACTTACGCCTTATTGTATTACAGTGAAGCGCTTACATATACAAGGGTTTATTAACATTCTTAACATATTTGTTTATTTATTCTTTAAATTCATGATTGCATATGACTTTACTTCTTTTTCTAAACGTATCATTATATAGGATAGGAGGCGATTGAATTGAATAATTTTATTTATCATAACCCAACAAAGCTCATTTTTGGTGAAGACACTTTAACAGAATTACCAAAGTTATTAAACGGAAAAGGTAAAAATATTTTACTTGTGTATGGTGGCGGGAGTATAAAGAAAAATGGTTTATACGATAACGTCTTAGAACAATTAAAAGCGATTGATGCGCATGTGGTTGAATTAAGTGGCGTTGAGCCTAATCCACGACTAACAACTGTCAGAAAAGGTATTGAACTCGTCCATGCCCACGGTGTTGACTTTATTTTAGCGGTCGGTGGTGGGAGTACGATTGACTGCACGAAAGCGATTGCCGTTGGTGCTAAATCAGATGCAGATATTTGGGATATTATCACCCGAAAGAAAGCAGCTAAAGGGGCCGTACCATTTGGTACTATTCTAACACTCGCGGCGACGGGTTCAGAAATGAACGCCGGTTCCGTTATTACCAACTGGCAAACAAATGAAAAAGTCGGCTGGGGCAGCGCCTACAGTTACCCGGCATTTTCTATCCTTGATCCAAAGCATACGTTCTCGGTACCGAAAAACCAAACGATTTACGGTATGGTCGATATTATGTCGCATGCACTTGAACATTATTTCCACCATGAAACAACACCACTACAAGACCGCATGGTAGAAGGCATTTTAAAAACAGTGATTGAAACCGCACCAAAATTACTAGAAGACTTAGAAAATTATGAACACCGCCAAACCATTCTTTATGCGGGTACCATGGCGTTAAACGGGATGGTTAGCATGGGTTATAACGGCGACTGGGCCACACATAACTTAGAACATGCGGTGTCAGCGATTCATGATATTCCGCACGGTGGAGGCTAGCCATTTTATTCCCTCACTGGATGGAACACGTTCTAGACGCCGATATTCATCGTTTCAAGCAACTGGGACGACGCGTCTTCGACTTAGAACAAGGAACAGAATCTGATCGTGACTTTGCTTTACGTGCGATTCAAGCGTTACGTGATTTCTGGACATCGATTGGGGCACCATCAACACTTAAAGATTACGACATTGATGCCTCATCCATTGAAGATATGGCCGACAGAACCGTTCAACTAAGCGACACATTCGGCGGATTCAAATCACTTAACCGTGATGACGCTGTCGCCATTTATAACGCTAGCCTTTAATGAAAAACAGTTAAATACGTCTATTTAAAGGGAAAGCCCCCTTGTCAACCTAAACTGACAAGGGGCTTTTTGGTATATAAACATTTAAAAAGGGAAGCAGGAATTAACCTTTAAAGGCGTTACGGTATACTTCAGCAAGTTCAGTTACAAGTGGTAACTTAGGGTTAGCTGTTGTACATTGATCTTCGAAAGCTTTGTCTGCTAAGTAATCTACTCTAGCTTCAAAGTCTTTCTTCTCTACGCCGTTTTCACGGATAGACATTGGAATGTTAAGTTTTTTCGCTAAGTCATAGATTGCGTTGACTAAGCTTTCAACACCCTCTTCAGTTGTGTTCGCTTTTAGTCCTAAGTGTTTTGCGATTGCCGCATAACGCTCATCAGCGATAAAGTGCTGATATTTAGGGAATGAATTAAACTTAGACGGTTTTGTCGCGTTATAACGGATGACGTGCGGCATAAGGATAGCGTTCGCACGACCGTGAGCGATACCGAATTCAGCACCTAATTTGTGCGCTAAACTGTGGTTAATACCTAAGAACGCGTTCGCGAATGCCATACCTGCAAGTGTTGATGCGTTATGCATTTTCTCACGAGCAAATTCATTCGAACCATCTTTATATGCCATCGGTAAGTTTTCGAATACTAACTTAATCGCATGTAAAGCTAAACCATCTGTATAATCATTCGCTAACACTGATACATACGCTTCAATCGCGTGTGTTAACACATCCATACCTGTATCTGCTGTGACAACAGGTGGTACGGTCATAACAAATTCCGGATCGATAATCGCTACATCTGGTGTTAATTCATAATCAGCTAATGGGTACTTAATGTTATTTTCTTTATCGGTGATAACCGTAAATGATGTTACCTCAGAACCTGTACCTGATGTTGTTGGAATCGCGACAAATTTCGCTTTGTGTCCTAACTCAGGGAACTTGTACACACGCTTACGGATATCTAAGAATTTTTGTTTAATACCGTTAAAGTCAGTTGTTGGGTGTTCGTGGAATAACCACATACCTTTTGCGGCATCCATTGCTGAACCACCACCAAGAGCGATAATCACATCTGGTTGGAATTCATCCATTGCTTTTGCTCCGCGCATAACCGTATCTTTTGATGGATCCGGCTCTACATCAGAGAAGATTTCACAGTGGACATAGTCCGCACGCTTACGTAAGTGATATAACACTTTATCAACGTAACCAAGTTTCACCATCATTGGATCTGTTACGATAAACGCTTTAGAGATCTTCGGCATTTTCGCTAAATATTGTACAGAGTTTTTCTCAAAGTAGATTTTTGGTGGAACTTTGAACCATTGCATGTTGTTATTTCTGCGCGCCATTTTCTTCACGTTAATCAAGTTAGCTGCCCCCACGTTTGTTGATACTGAGTTACCACCATAAGAACCACAACCAAGTGTCAGTGATGGAATGTATGCATTGTAAATGTCACCAATCGCTCCTTGTGAAGATGGTGCATTCAAGATAATACGGCCCGCTTTCATACGGCTAGCAAACGCATCAACGATGTCTTGGTTATTTGAGTGGATAACAGCCGAGTGACCTAAACCACCAAACTCAAGCATTTCTTCCGCACGATCAATACCTTCTTCAGCACTATTTACTTTGTATGCTGCAAGCACTGGGCTTAATTTTTCACGAGATAGTGGATGATCTGGTCCCACACCTGTTAATTCAGCTACTAAGATTTTCGTGTCTTCAGGTACTTTAACGCCTGCCATTTCAGCAATCTTCACTGGTTTCATACCAACAATCGCTGGGTTAACCGCACACGTATCTTCATTAATGACTAACTTTTCAACTTTAGCTTTTTCAGCTGGCGTTAAGAAGTGGACTTTATTCGCAATCATTTCTTGTTTTACTTCATCATAAATTTCTTTATCAACGATCATCGCTTGTTCTGACGCACAAATCATACCGTTATCAAATGTCTTAGACATGATAAGATCATTTACCGCACGTTTTACGTCAACTGATTTTTCGATATAACAAGGCACGTTACCAGCACCTACACCTAGAGCTGGTTTACCAGAGCTATACGCTGACTTAACCATACCAGGACCACCTGTTGCTAAGATAGTTGCTACACCAGGGTGTTTCATTAACGCTTGTGTCCCTTCGATTGATGGTTTTTCAATCCATTGGATACAGTGTTCAGGCGCACCCGCTTTTACTGCTGCTTCATAAAGAATACGCGCAGCTTCAGAACTACATTTTTGAGCTGAAGGGTGGAACGCGAAGATGATTGGGTTACCTGTTTTAATTGAGATTAAAGATTTAAACATCGTTGTTGATGTTGGGTTTGTTACAGGTGTAACCCCAGCAACGACACCAATTGGTTCTGCAATATTCACAATGCCTTCATGTTCATTTTCATCGATCACACCGATTGTGCGATCATACTTAATGTTGTGGTAAACATACTCAGTTGCGAAGATGTTTTTGATAATCTTATCTTCATAAACACCGCGACCTGTTTCTTCAATAGCTAATTTTGCTAAATACATGTGCTTGTCTAATCCAGCAAGTGCCATTTCCTTGACGATGTGGTTGATTTGATCTTGGTCTAACTTCTTCATTTCTTTTAATGCTTTTTGTCCGTTTACTGCTAATTTGTCAATTGCCTCTGCGACAGTTGGCTCAGTTACTTCTGTGTTTTTCTTTTCTGCTTTTGTGACCATGTTAAAACCCTCCTAAGATTATATGTGAAATATTGAGCATTTAAACTCAAAAAAATTAAACAAAATTCATGACCGACGGGTTACGAGGAATCTTAATGAACGATACGTCATTAAACATGCGCGTGTTGTTTTTAATGACAACAACATGTTGATCGGTCCAAATAAAATTCGGGATGTCTTTACCATCTTCTAAGCTCATCGCTTGGAATCTGTCACCGACATGTTTCTCAAAACTCTCTTGCGTATAAAATTCAGCATCAGTACCAAAGTCTTTCCACTCTGTTAATATCATTTTATACCCCCCTCGTTCTTTCTGATTACATCATATCATCTGTATGCGCTTTCAAAACAATATAATTGTGACAGGTTTGTGAAATGTTTCACATTAAACGCTTACATAAAAGTAAAATAAGTATAAACATTGATATATCAACGTTTATAGTGATAAACAGTATATATAAAATAAAAAAATCAATAAAATACTGTCTTATTTTTAAGTAATATTTGAAGTAACACAGACTGTAAACGCTTAGATTTCATACTTTTTAAGTGAATTAATGAACAAAGTATCTCTATCATTACAAAAGACCATCTCTCAAGATTACAATATCTTTGATGCGACGGTCTATTTTGTCTAGCGAGTTTCATCTTTTTTTTCGTCCAGTTTCTTCCCTATGTAAGATAGGACAAAGGCTAAAAGCGATATCATCATCAACCAGTTTTCCGGTAATTTGTTGTCACTAAAAAGATTGTATAGTAAGACAATCAGAATAATTAACGCCAAAAGTCGAATTAACCTTTTCATGATCGATGCCTCCTGAAAACAATAGTTGTTAACACCTTACATTTTATCACAAATTAAATGGAACAAGTCGTTAATATCATGCTTTACTTTTTAAATAAGTACGGCCGTTCGTGTTGCCACATCATGTCTAATGGTAATTGAAAGAACGCGGACAAACTTTTTTCAGTCAGTAACACCTGTCTTTCACCTGATTGAAACACTTTCCCGTCTTTTAACATGAGTACATGAGTAAAGCCCGGCAAAATTTCATCTACGTGGTGAGTCACATACAATACCGTCGGCGGATTGTCTTTTTTCATAATCGACTCAACCGTCTCAAGCAACTGTTCTTTTGCGACAAAATCTAAACCTGTTGTTGGTTCATCTAAAATTAACAGCTTCGGGTTCCGCATTAAACTACGCGCAATCATCACCCGTTGCTTTTCTCCTTGTGATAACTTTTCATAAGCTTGATCGGCATAATGAAAGATACCAACGTCTCTGAGTAGTTGTTTTGCTTTTTGCCGCATTTGATCAGTTGGTGTTTCATAAAGTCCAATCGAACTAAACCCACCACTTAAAACAATCTGATAAGCGGTGTCTTCAACGTAAAACCGCTGCTTTAACGTTTGTGATACAAGACCGATGTCTTGCCGTAATGCTTCACCTAGTGGATCTTTACCAAATCGGCGACCTAATACTGTGACTTCGCCTGTGACCGGAAAGTGAAACGCACTTAACATATGAAGTAAAGCCGTTTTCCCCGCACCATTTAATCCGAGCACAACCCACTGCTCACCCGGTTTTACTTGCCAGTTAATATCATCTAAAATCCATGTCCCTTGTCGTAATAGACCGACGTGTTCTAATTTAATCATAATTGAGTCGCTCCTTTACCATATATGTCGTTAAAATCCATGTAAGTTTTTCACGCGCTACTTAACTAATATTAACATGCTTTAAGCGGTTTTCTTCTATATAATAAGAATCTATTACTTTAGGCGAACCGTTTCTTATTTTTTCACCGAAACATGTTATACTAAACATGAGGTGAGAACGATGTCAAAAAACATGGACGATTATCTACAAGAAGGCATTTACGGATCTAAACAAACGAAACCCGATGAACGCCGCTTATTTTTAGGTAGTTTAAGAGAACGCGCCGCTTTTGTCTTAACCCAAGAACAGGTGAGTCAACAAAAAGGAATACAAGCATTTGACGAAGCACTTAAAAAACATCACGATGTAGAGCTGTTATTTAATGCCCAGCACTCACTAAACACACTAAGCCCGTACCGCCGAATAGCCTTAAAACATGAAAAAAATTATACCATTATTGATGAAGACTCAAATAAACATGCTTATGGTATCGTCGTTGCCTATAATCATGCGGTAGACCTTGATGATATCTTTTACAAAGAAGCTACACCTGTACAAAAAGATAAAGAAGCACCAAAATCAAAACCATCTTTCTTTGATAAATTATTCGGAAAAAACTAAAGCCTAGCCGGAAGCGACTAGGCTTTTTATTAAGCGTGAACTGACGTTAATAATGCTGTCAATCGTTTCATTCCCTCTTCAATCAATTCTGGTGAACTATTGGTAAAGTTTAACCGCATGGTTGAGCGCTTTTTGTCATCCACATAGAACGGTTGTCCCGGTACAAAGGCAACGTCATTCTCAACAGCTATTGGTAACAAACTTTCCAGGTCCATATGTTCCGGTAACGTCACCCAGAAAAACATCCCGCCTTTTGGCTCTAAATAAGTGAGTCCTTCAATATCTGCCTCATCTAAGCAACGCTTCATCACCTCCATTCGCTCTTTGTACGTTGAACGAATCGTTTCAATATGTGCATCTAAGTCATAATCGTTCAGTAAATGTAAGAGTGCATGTTGACTAATTGAGTTAGTATGCAAATCGGCGGCTTGTTTTGCTTGCGCGATGAGACGAATGATTTGATGTGGGCCGGTAATCCAACCAAGACGCATCGCTGGTACTACGGTTTTAGAAATCGTACTCGTATAGACAACATATTCATTGCCCTTATCCATTGCCGCCAAGCTATTAGGCATGGAAGCTGGATCAAACTGAATATCGCCATAAGGATCGTCTTCCATAATCACGACATGGTACTGTTCAGCAAGCTTAAGTAACATCTCGCGGCGTGCTTGTGACCATACTTTTCCTTCCGGATTTGAGAAAGTTGGCACGACATAAATACATTTAGGCTTATATGCTTTAATCTTCTCTTCTAGATCGCTTTCAATCATACCATCTTCATCTGAATCAACAGGGATCACTTTCGTTTCATAAGAACTAAACACTTGAAGCGCCGCTAAATAGGTCGGATTCTCTGTTAAGATAATGTCTCCGGTGTTAAACATGACGCGAGAGAATAAATCAATCGCTTGTTGAGAACCTGATGTAATCAAAATATCATCAGGTTCCTTGTTGATACCTTTTTTTAACATTCGATTCGCTAATTGTGCTCTTAATTCTAGTAATCCTTCTGTTTCAGCATATTGTAGGGCTTTATTGCCTGAGGTAATCGCCTTATGAAAGGCGGCATCAACGGCAGCTACCGGAAAAAGTTCTTCATCTGGTAAACCTCCCGCAAAGGAGATCACATTCCCTTTATTTACTACTTTTAATATATCCCGTACCGCTGATGAACCGAAATAACGAACGCGATCAGCAAAACCATACTTCATTGTAGTCCCTTCTTTCTATTATCTATAGTGATGCTTGTTATTGTATCATTGCTATTAACCAAGAATGGCTCGATCATTATCCATATCGGTCCCACGAATCCGCTTAAACTCTTGGAGTAATTTTTCAATCGTTAACGCTTGTTTTTTCGCACCATCGATATCTAGAATAATCTGGCCCTTATCCATCATAATCAATCGATTCCCAAGGTCCAATGCTTGTTGCATGTTATGCGTGACCATTAACGTTGTCAAGTGCGTCTCTTTCACAATCTCACCGGTGAGATTGGTGATCAACTCCGCTCGCGACGGGTCAAGCGCGGCAGTGTGTTCATCTAGCAGTAAAATATCTGGTTGTGTAAAAGTTGCCATTAACAGTGATAACGCTTGGCGTTCACCACCTGATAGTAACCCCACTTTCGCAGATAATCGGTTTTCTAAACCTAAATGCAGCCGCTCTAATTCTTCTTTAAATAGAGCGCGCCGTTTTTTATTAGCTCCAGGTTTTAACGTTCTTGTTTTGTTACGAGCATAAGCAATGGCTAAGTTTTCTTCGATCGTCATTTTAGGTGATGTGCCTGCCATTGGGTCTTGGAAGACGCGCCCAATCTTTTTCGCTCGTTTATGTTCTTTTAACGTGGTCACATTTTGATTGTTTATTTCAATGATACCGACATCCGGAAAAAGCGCCCCTGAGATCATATTCATTAAGGTTGATTTGCCCGCACCATTACTACCAATAACCGTGACAAAATCACCGGGTTTTAATTCAAGTTGAATGTTTTGAAGCGCCTTTTTCTCATCTGGTGTCCCTTCATTAAAAGTAATCGATAAATTCTCTACTCGTAACATTACGCACCCCTCCTTACTTGTTGGTTTAATGCTTGTCGTTTCTTGCGCTTACGACTACTTTCTTTCACAGTTTCAACAACTTTTGGTACAACGAGGCTAATACGACGAGTAAGGCTGTGATTAACTTCGTATCACCGTTATCTAAAAAGTCAGACCGGATGGCTAACGTGATAACGATACGGTAAATCACGGCACCAACAACAACCGCAAGCGTCGTCCGACCGATTGTCTTTGTGCCAATGATTGATTCACCGATAATGACTGAGGCCAGACCGATGACGATCATCCCAATCCCCATATTTAAATCAGAAAAGCCGGTAAACTGAGCATACAACCCACCAGCTAAAGCGACAAGGCCGTTTGAAACGCCTAGTCCTAACACTTTTAAGTGATCGGTATTGGCTGAGAAACTACGAATCATTTGTTCATTGTCTCCAATTGCCCGAAGCGCCAAACCAACTTCTGTCTTCAAGAAATAATCCGTAATGAATTTAATGATAAAGGTCACAATAAGCATAATTAAAAGGGCGGAATATGTTGAAGGAAGATTTTCTATCCCTAAAGCCGTTAACCCTTGATCGAATGCTCGATCAATACCAAGTGACTCAAAGATTGAGCGCAATTGTGTAAAAAAGGTCTCTTGATTTAGGAGCGGAATGTTCGATTGCCCCATAATGCGCAAGTTAATCGAATAGAGTGCCGTCATCATTAAAATACCTGAGAGGAGCGGATTGACTTTACCTTTTGTGTTCAGTAATCCCGTTATACTACCTGCTAAAAAACCTGCCAATAATGCTGCTAAAATCGCAAGACCCGTCGGCATACCGTTCACAATCAGTAAAGCTGAAACAGCAGCCCCTGTCACAAAACTACCATCCACAGTTAAATCAGGAAAATCTAAAATTCTAAACGATAAGTAGACACCTAGAGCCATAATCGCAAAAATGATACCTGATTCTACCGCATTAAACATTGAAATAAACATAAGAACTCCCCTTCATGATAAGAAAAATCGACTAAACACAACGATAAGCTTGTTTAGTCGACCGTTCTTTTATCTTTTATTCAGTGGCCGCTTCTTCGTCCCAAGCGTCTTGCCATGTAATATTTTGTTCTGTTGCCGCGTCTTTATTAATAAATAATTGCATTTCCGGCGGGTATTCAACCGCAATCTCATTTGGTTGTTTGTCACCGGTTAAAATATCCGCGGCCATTTCACCTGAACGGTAACCGATCGTATAATAATCAATGCCATATGTCGCAAAACCACCACGCGCAAGTGAATCTGGTTCACCGACAATCAGTGGGATATCTTGTTCATTCGCCACGCCAACCACACTCTCTAGCGCTGATACGACCGTATTATCTGTCACAATATAAAACACATCTGCTTCACCGACTAAAGACGTCGCTGCTTGTTGCACTTCAGCCGACGTTGATACTGTACGCTCAACAATAGAAAGACTTGTTCCTTCTGCTGCTTTTTTAACCGATTCGATTTGTACAACAGAGTTTTGTTCACCCGTGTTATAAATCATACCAATCGTCGCACCTTCAAAATATTGATCAATAAACTGTATCGTGTTTATAACCGCATCCGGATGCATATCGACAACACCCGTAATATTCTCCCCTGGTTCATCCATAGTCGATACAAGTCCTGCACTGACCGCATCAGTGACTGACGTAAAGACAATGGGAATATCTTTTGTCGCTTGTAAAGCTGTTAAAGCACTTGGTGTCGCATTCGCAAAAATCAAATCGACTTGATCTGAACTAAAACTTTGCGCGATCGTTAACGCATTCGTTTGATCCGCTTGCGCACTTTGAAAGTCGTACTCTACATCTAATCCTTTATCTGAAAGAGCTTGTTTAAACCCTTCAAATGCCGCATCAAGCGATGGGTGTTCAACAAACTGACTCGCACCAATCGTATACGTTTTATCTGTTTCTTGTTCACTATCTGCATTTGCTTCTTCTTCTGTGCTACCACAGGCTGTTAAACTGATAGCAATAATAAGTACCATCATTATGCCTAACCATTTCTTCATGTTTTGTCTCCCCTTTTATTGTGTCTCTATTTTAAATTTTCAGAATATATGACGATTATTATAACACAAACTTCTTTATTAGGGTATAGCGTTTTTTAAATAATCTAAAAATTCCGTTTACATATGCTGACATATTTTAATACTACCCAAATAAGTTCAACATAAAAAAACGGAAAAGGGGATGGTAAACACCAAAAAATAAAACACACAAGTACGGGTCACTTGTGTGTTCATGATCTATTCTTGATTTGTTTCCACTGGCAACTCAGGATGACTAATCCAGTCACTAAAACTACCAGGATAAAGTTTCACGTTTTTATACCCGAGTGACTTTAAAGCGAGATAGTTCATACAGGCCGATACACCCGATCCGCATGAAAGAATGATTTCTTCGTCTTTATTTAAATCTTTAAACACCTCTTCAAGTTCAGCGGTTGATTTAAACGTTCCGTCACTGTTTAAAACTTGCTGCCAATCAAAGCATTTTGCCCCTGGAATATGTCCTTTTTTATGATAGAGCGGCTCCGTCTGGCCGAGGTAACGCTCTAAACTACGAGCATCCGTTAAGGTAATGTTAAAATCATCTTTATGTTCAATCACATAATCAATATCAACAATCAGTTCATCATTTCTCACGAATGGCGTTGATGACATTGGTTTTCGCTTAACGACAGAAGTCACAGGATAACCAAGTGCCTTCCACCGATCAAAACCACCATTAAGTACTCTCACCGTTGGATGTTGATAATGATCCAATAACCAGTAAAGCCTTGCAGCAAACATCGCATTCCCTTGATCATATATGACAACCTTCGTCTCAGGTGTAATGCCAATTGACCGTAATTTATCCGTAAAGGTTGTTTCATCAGGCAGCGGATGATTCCCCCCATGTTTTTTCGGCACGCTTGATAAGTCTTTATTCAAATCGAAATAAACAGCCCCTGGAATATGTGATGATTCATATAACTGTTGCCCTTTTGTTTGATCCATCAACTCAAAACGGGTATCAATAATCGTATAGTCATCAATCGACTCAAGCAAGGTTTCTGGCTCAATTAAAAACGACATCTATAAAACCTCCAATGTACGAAACTTATTAATTCTAAAGATAATCCTGATCTCGGATATAATTAACAGAACAATAAAGATCAAGGCGACAATGCCTGTCACGATATTTGGTAGAAGGAGTGTCACCATATTTAAGCCAAAGCTCACACCAAAAATAAGTTGATAGCTTCTTTTTAAATTGTCAACACCATCTTTAAAATCTTGATACTGAAGCGCTTGTGCACGATTATGTAACAGTTTTAATATTTCTAGCACAACAAGGAAATGGATGATACTAATGGCACCCCAGCTAAGTGAGGCAACTATACTCGTCGGATTATAACGAAGAAAGGCATCCACAAAGACGAGAATAGCGCCTAAGACAGGAAAAACAATCCGCAAATCGGTCCCTTCCGTTTGATTGTACTCATGCAAACTATATGCGATGAGCCCATATCCTATACTATCAATTAATAAGTCAAAATCATTAATCTCAATATCAAATAAGATAATGATGTAACTAATGATGAGTGTCGTTAATATTTTTTTCATATACAACCTCTTTCCGAACATGCTTTTTTATATCAACGTGACGCCTTAATCGATTATGACACGACTAGATTGTTTTAAATCATTAATCGTTTGATGTCCTAAACCAAACATCGCCATTTTAAGCTCGAGTTCTCGAATGGCCATCGTTTCCATAACCGCTTCAACAGAATCCGTTGCTTCCTTAAGTATACCACGCGCATAACCAACCAGATCGGCACCTAGTCCTAACGCTTTAACCGCATCCACGCCCGTACGCATACCACCTGATGCAAACACAGGTTGATTGGTATTTGCTCGAACGGCGCGTAAACTTTCTACCGTCGGGATCCCCCAACTCGTAAATGCTTCAGCTGCTTGTTTTTTGACTGGGTCTTGTGAGCGTAACTTTTCTACTTGTGACCAACTCGTCCCACCAGCACCGGCAACATCAATAAATTGAATCCCAATGTCTGTTAGTTGCTTAGCAAGAGCCCCGTCAATCCCGAAACCAACTTCTTTCACGCCCACAGGAACATCAACGGCTTTGACTAGCGATTCAATCTTCGGTAATAGTGATTCAAAGTTTGTGTCTCCTCCGGTTTGAATTAATTCTTGAATAGAATTAAGGTGAAGCACAAGTGCCGTTGCTTCTGTCTCATCGATAATGGTTTGACACATCTTTTCAGTAAAGCCATAGTTAAGTTGCACCGCACCTAAGTTAGCGATAATCGGAATCGTCGGTGCGAAGGGACGGACTTTAAAAGATTGCCTAAATTGTTCATCTTCAATCAAGGCGCGAGTAGACCCAAGCGCAAACACCCAACCACGGACTTCACAAGCACGGGCTAAATGTTCATTAATACTTCCCGCAAGTGCTGCACCACCTGTCATCGAGCTGATCAAGAACGGGGTTTGTATGGATTGGTTAAATAAAGATGTCTCTAATGACACGTCCGCAAAATTTATTTCTGGTAGCGCGTTGTGAATCAGGCGGACGCTTTCAAATCCAGTCGTAATCCCTTCACCTAGTACCTCATCTGTTAAACACCATTTAATATGTTCTGCTTTTCGTTGGTGAATTGATTCTGTCATACACCATTGCCTCCCTCTCTAGCTCTGACCTTTCTCTTTTTAGGTTACTGATTGATTTGATTAAACAAAGTAAGCTTACGTTTATCTGTCACAATCGCTCGCTTGTTAAATACTTGATAATTATTTTCTTTAACAACTTGAATAATCTCACGGTAGTAACGGGCCGCTAATTTTAACGTAAAGGCACTTTTTTTCGGGTACTGATCAATATACGCGATACCTTCTGTAAACCAGCGGTCCGCTTGGTCGGTTAAATCATCAATCACTGCCTTAAACTGCGCATTGACTTCTTGATTATGAAACATCGTTAATGTATAACCATGCCGATCAAACACTTCAAGTGGAAGATAGCGCCGGTTTAGGGTTATATCCTGCCCCACATCGCGAATAATATTAACAATCTGCATCCCTTTACCTAATTGTATGCCTGCCTTTATTAACACATCACTTGGGTTTGGATGAAGGATGGGGATTAACATTTCTCCCACGCTGCCTGCCACCCGGTAACAATAATCCTCAAGTGCTGCCATTGTGTCATATTCTGTCTGTTTAAAATCTAATAATTGACCACTCATTTGGATATAGTATGGTTCTTTCGTAAGCGGAAACGCTTGAAAAGCCCAGCGCAGCGCTGGCCAAATAAAATGTCCTTCTGCACTATCTAGCTGGTCAAAGTGGGCACTTATCTCATCAATCGTATAAAAGGACGCTTCGGGTTCATCGACCGCATCATCAATTAAACGACAAAATGCATAAACAACGTAGACCGCTTCTCGTTCTTTTCTCGGTAAAAATTTAAACGCGTGATAAAAACTCGATGACCCTTGCTTCATCATTGCTTTCGCTTGTTCACGTAAATCTTTCGATAAATACATGCCCTACTCTCCTCTTTCTATTGCTTCTTTCAACAATTTCGCTCCTTGCATCACAATCGGGACGCCGCCACCAGGATGGACACTTGCGCCCACCGCATACAAACCTTTAATGGTTGGGTGAACAATTTGGGGCCTAAAAGCACCTGATTGAGATAATAACGGACTCACACCAAAACTTCCCCCTAAATATAAACCATCGCGTTCAGCATCACGTGGGGTTCTGATCTTTTTCCACTCAATATGCTTCGTTAAATCTTCATATGCTGTTTCTTCTAACCACCGTAGTTGATCATCAACAAATGCATGAAGTTCTTCCTCCGTTGGATTAATGGCGGTTGGCACAGGTATGAGAATATACAACGTACTCCCCTTACTATTCGTGTCTTCAACCGCGGTAGGGTTAAATACATATAGGGACGGATCTGTCGGTAACGTCTGTTTAGACGTGACACTTTCCATGTAGCGACTAAAGTCATGTGACATTAAAAATTGGTGGGTGAGTTGGTTCGTGTATTGTTTAGATAAACCTAAATAAACCATGACACAACCACTCGATGGTTTTAACGGACGATCCAACACTTTATGACCGTCAATCAACCCTTCTATCGTTGGATAATCTCCGTTATACACTACTTTATCATAAAACTCAGGGCCGTCGGAAGAAATCAGTCCTTTTATCTGATTATTTTCGACAATTATCTTCTCAACCGGTGTTTGTTTCTTAATCGTGACACCTAGTTCGTGTAAGTACGCTTCTAATTTAGGAATGAGCGAATAATACCCACCTTTCACGTACCACACACCAAAAGCGTGTTCACTATATGAAATCAACCCGTATAACGCGGGTACTTGATGGGGCGCACCACCAATATACAGTGTTTGTAAGCTATACGCGTCCCTAAGACGCTGATCTTTGAAGTACCTGGATAAATAGTCAGTTACGGTCCGGTATGATTTTGACTTTAAAACAAACTTTAAATTGGTCAATGATAAAAAGTCTCGTTTTGATTGAAAATCTCTTGACAGAAAAGCATCGACACCAAAGTAATAAACATCTTCCATTTCTTTTAGATAACGTTCAAAACCATCACCATATCCTGGAAATTTGGCTTCGATTTCGGCTTTTGTTTTCTCTTGATTACGATACTTTCGAAAAGTTGTCCCATCTTTAAAATGAATATCATACACAGGGTCAATCGAGATTAGTTCATACTGATCTTCTTCAAAGCCAACATCATTAAAAATGTCTTTTAACAACTCCGGCAATAAGACAATCGTTGGACCTTGATCGATTTCAAAGTCCCCATTACGTTCATATGTTAGCCGACCACCTAACCGATCAGATTTTTCATAAAGTGTCACCTCATAACCTAAACGTCTTAAATATAAACTAGCGGTGATACCACCGATACCACCGCCAACAATCGCAATATGCTTCATCTGTTGCGACAAGTAAACCTTTTTACTTGTCTCCCTCCTTTTTATATGTCCTTCATTGATTGAATGAAAAAGCGAGACTTTCGCCTCGCTTTTCCTATTAACTATTCACTTTGGCCATGATTGCTAGGGTTAACGCTTGTCTCTTATGACATATTGTTCATCTAATAGGCGCGCGCTAATAAGTGCTGATTGATAAATCGTTGGTAAGCCGCTACCTGGATGCGTGCCACCACCGACTAAAAAGACGTGATCGACATCGTCAAACTTATTATGCGGACGGAAATACATCATCTGTGACAAGTTATGTGCTAAATTAAACGTCGCACCTTTATACACGTTATAGTCATCTTGCCAGTCTTGTGGTGTAATCATTTTTTCTACTTCTATATGGTTACGTAAACCTTTTAGTGCCGGTTCTTGTTCTAAGCGATGTAACACTTTTTCTCGTAAAACAGGGGCTTCTTTCTCCCAATCAATATCCGCTTCTAAATTCGGCACTGGAACTAAGACGTATAGCGACGATTTCCCTTCGGGAGCGAGTGTCGGATCAAGCTTAGACGGATTATGAACGTAAATGGAATCATCATCTGAGAGCGCCCCACCCGAGGTGACATTCTTCACGTTTTGTTCATAATCATCCGCAAATAAGATTAAATGATGCGGTAAATCAAGCGGCTTGTCTACACCTAAATACAACATAAAGGTTGATAACGATACGCCTTTTTTATCCACTTTCTCTTTTTTGTATCGTTTTAAGTGTTTTTGATTAAAGAGCTGCGTCACGGCATAGCCAAAATCAGCATTAATCACGACATCATCTGAATACTTTTTCTCTCCAGTACTTAGTTCAACCCCTACCGCTTTTTTATTTTCTACCAACACCTGTTTAACAGGGGTATTTAAATGAATCTTCCTCCAAGCTCTCTTACGACATCAGCCATCACTTCCGATACTTGACTCACGCCACCGGCAGGATGGAACAGTCCACCTGAGTGTTCTAAATAAGACAACATAGTGAACGTTCCTGGACAATCCCAGGCAGACATACCTAAATATTTTGATTGGAATGAAAAAGCCCATTTTAAACGCTCATCATCAAAATACTTCGATAAGCAGCTATAGACTGTCTCAAAAGCGTCTAAGTGCGGTAATGCCCGCAAAGCTTCTTTTGATGTATAGTCGGTCAATGATCCGAATGGTTTTCTTAACAAATCACTAACTACCTCAAATTTTTTACTCTCGCGCTTTAAAAAGCGCCAGTAACCTTCTCCGTTACCTGGAAATAACCGTTCAATCTCCTCATACGTTCGCTCATGATTTCGACTCGGTTTAAATGCAACTTGTCCAAATTTCAATGTATACAATGGATCAATTTCAGTCATCTTAATATAATCACTAATCTCACGGCCGCTTTCATGGAAAACTTCCTCTAAAACAGATGGCATCATATAGAAGGTCGGACCTAAATCAAAATGATACTCACCTACTGTTAAACGTGACGTTCGTCCACCTACACGCGCGGCTTTCTCATACACATCGACTTGGTAACCTTTATGTAGTAACTGCATCGCAATGGCTAGACCACCCGGCCCTGCGCCAATCACACTGACGGATTGATTTAACATGAGCTCTCGCACCTTCCTCTTAACTGTTCATGTATTTGTCGTGACTTTTCTTTACAATCATTATATAATACTTGTATAACTTTTGTATAGAATTATACTTTATTTTGTCGAATCTTATCCTTTTTGATTAAAAAAGTTTAAAAAGATGGATCGTTTCCGTCTAAGATCATGACAAACGAATGGGGATTTTGTATACTTTTTAATAGAAAAAGGGGTGGAGCTATGTACGGTATTAAACGTATCGCAGAACTAACAGGCGTTTCTCCTATCACACTTCGCGCGTGGGAGAATCGTTACGGCGTTATTTTACCTGACCGGACAGACGGTGGGACTCGGGTTTATACCGATGAACATTTAGAAGATTTAAAGTGGGTCATTAGACAAAAAGAAACGAACCACTTAACGATCGGACAAGCGATGCAAGCGCTTGAAGATAAACGTCAACATATTAAGAAAGCACAAATATCAAAAGAAGACTATCCGCGCTTTATCGATGGGTTATTTCTGTTACTCAAACACCATCAACTAGATGAAGCCAGTAGTTACGTCGAAGAACTCAAAGAATTAATTGAAATCGACATTCTGTTTCATCACATTTTTATTCCTATCTTAATACGGGTAGGGAATGAGTGGGAAAGTGGTGATTTATCTGTCGCAGAAGAACATTATATGAGTCACTTTATTCAACAACAAATCGCCCATTACTTTTACCATTATGATGTTAAATCAAAACGAGCAACAGCCGTCGCTTTTTGTCCAATTGATGAAATGCATCAAATCGGCTTACTGTTATTCTCTATTTTCTTAAAACAACACGGCATCGATGTTTTATTTATCGGTGAAGCAACGCCACTTAAAGATGTGAAAGACATGATCGCTGACAATGATATTAGTTTAGCAGCCTTCTCTCTAACAACATCAAAAGAACTTGATTCTGTGATTGACTTTTTAGATGCATTAAATAAGGACTTCCCTAACGTCAAGTTCGCCATTGGTGGACAACAAGCACCAGAACTACCCAAGCGTTTTCACCCTTATTTGATCAGTCCTGACCCAGTTGATTGGGCAGCATGGGTGATGAATACAATGGCATAATTTTATTCCCGACACAAATTAACATCACTAAGACACCTAATCGTTCTTAGTGATGTTTTGTTATGAACGGATTACGTCATTAAGACAGCTTTACGTTAGATTTAATCACCTTATACGTCTAACCACTTTTACTATGAGGGCTAACAGAAAAGCGGGCGCGATGAATGCGAAGAAACAAAAAAATGAAGCGTGACTTAAGTGGTGCTCTACTTCATTTCACGATGAATTCGTGCTACACTAATGAAAAAGACTTTGGAGGAATGACTAGTATGAAAGCCGCTTTATTGAATCGCTTTATCTCTTACGTGAAAATAGATACCCAATCAGACGAATCAAATGATACGTGTCCCTCAACAGATAAGCAATGGACCTTACTCAAACAATTAAAACAAGAACTCATCGAACTTGGAATGGAAGACGTGACACTGGATGACTACGGTTACTTATTCGCGACGTTAAAAGGGAATACCGCAGATACTGTGCCAACCGTTGGATTTTTAGCCCATGTCGATACGGCAACAGACTTCACTGGGACAAATGTGAACCCACGAGTCATTGATGACTATCAAGGAACTGACATTGTGCTAAACGAAGCTAAACACATTGTGATGAAAACAAAACACTATCCTCAACTGCATAATTACCTCGATCACACCTTGATTACAACCGACGGGACGACACTGCTTGGTGCGGATAATAAAGCTGGCGTGGCTGAAATCATGACTGCCATGGATTACTTAATCAACCATCCTGAAATCCCGCACGGCGATATTAGTATTGGTTTTACACCCGATGAAGAGATTGGCCGCGGGCCACATAAGTTTGATGTGAAAGCTTTCCATGCTGATTTCGCTTATACTGTTGACGGTGGACCTATCGGCGAGTTGCAGTACGAGAGTTTTAATGCCGCTTATGCTAAAGTCCGCTTTTTTGGTAATAACGTCCATCCAGGAACAGCTAAAAATAAGATGGTCCATGCGACAAAGATGGCGATGGCCTTTCATGACCGGTTACCAAAAGACGAGGCGCCTGAATTTACTGAAGGCTATGAAGGTTTTTATCACCTTTTATCGATGTCAGGCGATGTGGAACAGGCTGAACTTTATTATATTGTTCGCGATCATGACACGGATCAATTTAACAGTCGTAAAGATCGGTTGAACAAGATGGTGCTAGAATTTAAACAAAAATATGGCGATGCGCGATTGAGATAGAGATGGGCGATCAGTATTACAATATGAAAAATAAAATCGTTGAAAAAATGGCCATTGTCGATGTGGCGAGCGAAGCGATGAGGTCACTCAATATTGAACCCATTATTGAACCGATTCGCGGAGGGCAGATGGGGCACAACTTTCTTACATGGGATTACCTACCCCTAATATTTTCACCGGCGGCGAGAACTTCCATGGCAAGTTTGAATTTGCATCACTGGATGACATGACAAAATCTGTTCAAACCATTTGTAAAATCGTAGAATTGATTACTGACTATCATAAAGCGGGTAAATTATGATTGCACAAATCCAAAGATTTATCAAAGCTCATCGCTCTTTAGTCTTCTTAGCTCTTAGCTTTATCACGTTGTATCTTGCTGGCGCTCTTTTTATCGAACTCGCCGAGGAAGTTTTAGAAGGTGAAGGATTTTATATCGACCGCTTAATCGAAGACGCGCTTGTTTTAGAGGAAAGTCAGGGGCTCTATACGTTCTATAGCTGGGTCACTGAACTCGGTTCTGCCTGGTTTCTTATCGTTGCCTCACTTGTGACGGTGTTAGTATTAGTGAAGTTTTATCAACAGCGCTTTCTTGTGACGCTATTTCTCATTAATATGGCCGGAACGTCTGGATTAACACTTTTATTAAAGCAATTTTTCGGTCGTGACCGACCGAATGTCATTGAAGCGTTAGACGGCATTGGTTATAGTTTTCCAAGTGGCCATGCGACAGGCGCGATGGCTTTTTATGGCTTTCTCATCTTTCTCGTCGTTATTAGTCATCAAACACGTACCATCAAGATTTCGCTCAGCATCTTGTTAAGTATGATTATCATTAACGTCATGATGAGTCGCGTATTCTTGCACGTTCACTACTTTACTGATGTGGTCGCTGGTGCTACGCTTAGCTTTATTTGGCTTGGTGTATCCATTCTTAGTATTCTCTATATCTGGCGGAGAAAAAGAATCTAGTCACGTGATAACTTTTTAATTCAGTCATACCCTTAATTTTTAACAGATGTTAAATACGACAAAGCCACAAGCGATGCTTCCATCACTTGTGGCTTTGTCTAACATTAACGCTATATTGATGTTCTTTTCACATTAACTTTCTACCGTTGATCTTTCGTTTCACTGGTCATTTAAAGAAAAATCATCTCATTTACAGTACATAGTTAATTAAAAACCAAAGAATCCCAAAGAAAATGACAAGATAGGCGCCATACTTAATAATGGCAACACCTACTTTACTTGAATCGGTTTTCTTCTCATGTTTTGTTACTTCTACATCTTTATTTTCAGTCATTGTTTATACTCCTTTTTATACGTTTTAGTTAATTAACAATTCCCTCCAACATATAAGAGATAAACCTATCTTTATGCTTTTACCTAAAAATAAGACTTTCGTACATTATACCTCTGAGTCTTCTTCACTAAGAAAATAATCAATTTGACGATCAAGCGCTTGAATTCTTGCGAGTGCTTTTTCATGACTAATTTTACGATAATGATGATTGCCACCGACTTCTTCTACTTTCGTATCCGCTTCATGAACAAGCTGTTGTAATGGCGTTAAATTCAATTCACCTTCTGGTAAATAAGAATCTGTATGCAGCAGAATGGCTAACGCAATCGATTTGGCTTTTTTACGATCCTCACCTAAGCGAATGAGCAGTTTATGTGCTCTTTCTGCCCCTTTAATCGCATGAATATCATTTTCTTTATATAAATCATAGTCCCACTTGCCGTCACGATACCATTCATAATGACCGATATCATGTAAAAATCCAGCTTTCGTCGCTAGATCCGGATCAACCCCAAAATCTTCAGCAATCTCTAGGGCGACTTCTGCAACATCAATGGCATGAGCATACCAGAGCGGTTAACATATTTTTGAACAATATGATGATGATATAATTCTTCAAGCGTAACGTGTCGCAATTAAATCGCCCCCCTTATTTTTTTCTTACTAACCTAGCATGATTTTCACAAAGAATCAAGTTAGTTATCCATTCCCACTTGATAGCATCGGCAAACTAGAGGGGGACTTATACAAGTCCGGTCTGTTAAAAGAAAAACGCTTATCCTGAAATAGGATAAACGTTTTGGTATTACTGATATTCGAGTAAATGTTGATAAAGCGCCCCATAGATATTTGATTGACTTCTATAGTGACACGTCGTTAACTTAGGTTTGGCTACGTGATGAGGATTGCGTGTTAATATCTCATCGATTGCTTTTCTTAATCGATCCAAAAAGAGCGGTTGTACACTAATGCCCCCACCAATCGCAAAAATTTCAGGATCAAGCACGTATTGTAGATTAATGATTTGGGCCGCTAAATGATGACAGAAGCGATCAAAGATGGTGAGCGCTTCTAAGTTCCCTTCATTTAAATATCGAAACACACCTTCACCATCTTGCGGCTCTAATCCTATCACATCAGCAATAGCCTTTACCGTTAATGAGGCTGAACATGTTTCACCGACAAAAGTTGCTTTCTTCGTCTCAACATCATAATGATCCATCACATAACTTGCTTCACCCGCTTCTAAATGCGCCCCGCGGTAGAGGGAACCATTTATAATGACGCCTCCCCCAACACCAGTACCAATCACAAGTACCACACTATTAAGATGGTCCTTAACACTTCCTTGCCAAAGTTCAGCTAAAGCGGCACATTTTGCGTCATTTTCAATAGAGACAGGTACATGTAAAGCTTTCGACACGTGTTCTTTCATGTTGACTTCGTGTAGATATGTGAGGGCACCGCCGTGATAAATAATCCCTGAATCAACATCGATTGTACCTGGACAACTAATCGCCACGCCTTTTAGATCACTAAAATCTTTCGCTACGGTCACCATCTTATCAATCAATGTCAAAGCATCGACGTAAGGTGTTTCAAATTTACCTGATGTTTTAACATCACCCGTCTGACTAACAAATGCATACTTGACAAAAGTTCCTCCAATATCATAGACCATATACATCTTTCTTCACTCCAATCCGAGTTAACGTTAACTTCATATAATTGCACATATAGCTTAATATATCCATTAACCTAAGTATAACGTTAACGAGCGAAAAAACAACCAACAAACCACATCTAAAATCACTTAATTTTGACGAATATCTCGTCTCATAAAACCGATTCCACCTATCACTAACAAACCTAAACCAATACCCGTTAAACTCATCAACGGCCACACAGTAAAGTTGTCCATTGGCAATTCTGGAATCCAGTAGAAAGGTGAAACACGCATGAGCCAATCTGGAAATTCTAATAAATCCCCTAAATAAATCAACACAAAACAAAACAGCAAATAAAGCCACGTAAGACCGTCAAACTTACCTAGAAGGCCATAAATCGCCCCCATCACACCTAAGACAACCCAGATCGCTGGTAAGTAGACGATATTCGCCTCAACAATGGTCATAAAATCAACACCCGTATCAAGGACATATACGCCAGCACCAGCTAAACTTACCACAGCGATGGTCAGTAAAACGATACTTGTTAGAACACTGATCACGCTATACCACGTATAAATTCTTAGACGCGATAGCGGCCGAGCAAAGAGATGGTCTAGTCTTCCTTTAACCTCTTCTGACTTTAACTTGTGAAACACCATTAAGGTCGGGATGGTTGAAATAATCGCCATGACCTTTAAAATGATCGCAATAAATTGTTCAGTAAGTGAATAGTCTTCTGTTGAACCAATAATTTGCTGGATGACCTCATTTTCAGATAAGAAAGCATCTAAATCACCGAGAACCGAACCATAACTAAGGCCGATCAACAGCATCGCCACAAACCATGAAATGAGCGGGACTTTTTGTAAGGTTAATATAAAACCTGGTGTTGTTTTTAAGAAAGAGGAAGCCGATTTTTTCCCGCGTTTATCAGGCAGTAAACCACTTCCTAAATCACGTTTTTCTCGTAGTCGCATACTGAGTCCAATAATAAAGAAACTGATGACCACAATTACTATTTGCGGCCAGAAGTAGTTAGCTACATACGCTTGAGTTTCTTGCAGGAGTCCGAGCGGTGACAAGTATGATAACCATAAGTCACCAGCATCCCCAACCGCACGCACCATATAGCTCACACCAAGCACAAGGTAACTGAGCATCATTGACCCACGTTGATTGTTACTAAGTTGTGCGGTTAAAAGCGTGATCGCCCCGAAGAAGATCCCACTTGCAAAAAGTGCGGAACTATAGCTTAAGCTTCCGATAAAATCGATACTATCAATACCTAAAATCGTTAAGCCAATCGTTGTCACTAAGGCTAATAGACCGTTAGCTAAAAATAGCACAACGATGGCACTAAAACTTGGCGCTAAACGACCGAGTGGTAAAGCAAGAAGTAACTCTAGTTGTTGATTCTCCTCATCTTGCCGGGTCAGACGGTTCACTAACAGAATTGACATAATCGCGACAACAATCATGGTCATCACGAGCATCTCATGACTCAGCATGGCGCCATTCGTATAGTTATCTAACCAAACCCACGGCCAATAAGTGCTTTCATCGCCGGATTTTCCATTGTTTCTGCCATGAGTTGACGTTCTGTGTCTGATTGATAGAGCCCACTAAAGGCAAGTGCGACAGCAACAGTTGTTGCGACAAGACTAACGATCCAGATCGAGAGTTTGATGTATTCGCGTTTAAGGTAAAACAAAAGGAGTTTCGTCGCTTGATAAAACGGTTGTCGACTCATCCTTATGCACCTCCTTTGTCATCACTCTCATAATGACGCATAAACAAATCTTCCAAGGTTGGTTCTTTCGTTTCTAATTTCGCGATGGGGAATTGACCTAAGAAGCTAAGTACCGACGAAATCTGTTCATGATCCACTTGGAAATGCCACTTCTCTTCATTTTTTGTCACATCATACACACCAGGCAAATTTTTAAATCCTGGCATATCTGTCTCTGTTTCAACGATAAACTGGGTACGCGTTAAGTGACGTAAATCTTTCAGTGAGCCGGATTCAATGATCTCACCTTGACGAATAATCACAACGTCATCACATAATTGTTCCACTTCTGATAAGATATGGCTTGATAACAGCACACTTTTACCTTTTGTTTGTTGTTCTTTGACAAGTGCTTGGAACTCACGTTCCATTAATGGATCAAGCCCTGAGGTTGGTTCATCTAAAATGTACAAGTCACTTTCGACACTAAAAGCAGCAATAAGCGCAACCTTTTGACGATTCCCTTTTGAATAGGTCCGGCATTTTTTCGTTGGATCAAAATCAAACCGCTTCATTAACTCTTCCTTACGTGAAGACGCGACTTTTTTTCCTTGCATATCAATAAAGAGATCAATCACCTCTCCGCCCGTAAGGTTTGGCCACAAGTTAACGTCACCAGGTACATAACTGATCCGTTTATGAATTTCAACTGCATCGCGGTAACAATCTAATCCGAAAATTTCTGCTTTTCCTGCATCTTTTCTCAACAGCCCTAACAAAATCCGAATCGTCGTTGATTTCCCTGCCCCGTTCGGACCAATAAACCCAACGATGCGTCCTTTCTCCACCGTTACATGCACATCTTTTAAAGCCTCTACTTTACCAAAATTCTTTTTTTAACCCACTCACATCAATCATCATCTTTAACACCACCTATTCTTTATAATAAGCCTGTTTCAGTACAGCTAAATAACCATAAAAATCATCCCAGTACTGATCGATTAACTCATCCGTTAAGACCTGTTGTTTTAATTGTTCCGTTAACGTTTGTTGATATCCACTAATGGACCACTCAATTAACCGCATCGCCTTTTCTGCATCCATCTGCTCTTTAAAATAGGAGACATCAATGTTTTGATACATCTTTTGCATGCCTTCTTTCACTAACGTGTCATATCGCTTAACGAGCTCTGTTGGTAATGGTTTATCTTCATGCCGATACAATAATACCGTTTGAAGGAATGTCATCAAGTAAGGATGACGCTTAAACACGTACATCTTTTGTTTAGCGATTTTGTACATGCGTTCGATAAAGTCTCCTTCACTTAAATCCACTTGATGAAAAAACTCTTGTTCCATCACATCCAAACCGTACTGCACGAGATAAATATATAAGTCATACTTCGTCTTAAAGTAATAAAACAACATCCCTTTACCAATACCCGCTTCTTTCACCATCTTATTCGTTGAGGCGTCTTTATAGCCGTCTTCTGCAAAATGTTTCATCGCCACTTGAATAATCCGTTGTTGTTTACTTCGTTCAACATTATGAAAGGTTTTCGTCATACGCTCCCTCCTCTCCTTAAAGCTTGAAATGACTTATACCGTTTAACGTCTAGTAACACCCTAGCAAAACATAAATTAGACCATCCTGGTCGACTTCATTATAACGCAGTCGACCAGGGTGGTCAATTATTATTTTACCCGTTGTTTTTTACTAACCTATCCCCATTATCTCGTCTTATATCGGGGCGTTTCATTACGATTTCTTATCATATTTTCGTCTAATATTTTTACCTTTTAATTATGTTTTCGTTCAAGGAAAAAGAGACCGATAGCACCAAATAATACCGTTAAGGCGATTAAAAAACCATACGACAACACAAGCTCACTCATTGACGCACCACGGACAATCACATCGGATAGTGTCTCAATGCCGTAGCGAATAGGAATAACACGACTAAAAATGAGTAACACCGGCTGCGTGACAAATTCCAATGGCCAAAACGCACCACCAAGCATCGCTGAAGCTGTCGCCACAATTGGAATGACGGCTTGAAGTTGTTGCGGTGTTTTCACTAAGCTGACAAGCATTAAACCTAAGGCAACAATACTAATGAGAAAGAGACTAATGGATAGAAGAAGTAACCCGTATTGATCACCAAATGAAAAACCAATCCATTGAGTAAAGATTAGAAAACTGAGTCCGACTTGAATTAAACCAATCAGGAAGTAATAGAGAAACAAGCCACTAAAAATCTTCATCTTCGACACGGGGGACAACATCATCCGGTCCCACGTCCCGTCTGTTTTTTGTTCAGCGATACTCATCATTTGAAACAGGACGGTATACATCACAAAATACAGCGTCATACCAACACAACTTGGGTTTGATATTGTATCGAGTCTCCCGCTGTATCTACCGACGTCGTCTCAAGTGGGATATAGTCGTTTAGGTCACTTGCTGTTAAATCATTCGCTTCTAACCAGCGCTTTTCTTGATACACTTCCGTTAAGTATTCCCTAACGAGCGGTTGTGAAAAAGATGCTTGCCCGACTAAAAAACTAAAAGACGCATCATTTAGCTCGACCGCAAAACTGAGTCGATTATTTTTAATTCGGTCTTCAACAGTGGTTCGATCACTTTGTCTAAAATCAAATTGATCACTGTCATTCAGCTCATCAATGAGTGCTGTATAAGCTTGATCAGATAAGTCGTTTGTATACGTTTGGACACCGACTTTCCCGGTCGTCTGACTTTGACCTAAGAAGGTGACAAATAAGAGCGTAAGCCCAAAGAATGTTAACACAACAAACGGTTGTTTCAACAGGCGCTTCCACTGCATCATAAAGATTGTCCACATTAGCTAAACCTCCTTTTCGGGAATAAACCCCAGGCAACGATAAAAAGAATCGCACTTAGCAACAGGATCCGCATTAATAGCGGCATACTATCAGTCATGCTGTAGCCTTGAATTTGTTGTAAGTACACGGTCATCATTGCCCCATTCGGGGTCCAGTTACCGAGTGTACGAATAAACGGTGAGATTTGTTCGACCGGTGTAAAGCTACCACCTAAGAAGGCAAAGACGGTCACAACCAGCCCGCTAAAGATCCCTGAGACAGAATCGGTTGGCATCATTAAGGTCAATGACGTTAACAGCGCCGTTAGTGCGCCTATCACCGTCGCATAAACAAAAGTTACCGCTATAATCGTGAGCCAAAACTCACTCGAACGGTCACTAAATGTATCGAATAATAGTTGTGATAACCCAAATAATATCCCGAGTTGCATGACCGCTAGTACATAGCCACTCACCACTTTACTGAGTAAATAACGGACCGGTTTTTCACCCGCTAACATCATTCTTAAAAGGACGTCTTGTTTCTTCTCTATAAACGCATTCGAACTAATTGATGAGGCGACATAGAGACTAAACATCATCGCCATTCCAATCGTAAAATATTGAAAAGCAGATACTTCTGTCGTTGTTTCAATTGTTTTTGTCTCACCTAATGGCAAGTCTCCTGGTACAACGAGTGTATCGCCTTTAATTGTTTGAATACTCATCATTAAATTATATTCCGAGGTGAACCGGCGAAAGATCTGACGCAAGACTTGCGACTGAATCGTCGTCTCATCAATCACTTCTAACATAAGTGATTCTGTTGCCTCACCACCGTTCATCACCGTAAGGACTTGCGTTGTTAACGCATCCGGTATCGTTAGCACCCCTTCAACATCTGCATGATTTAATGCTTCGTTTGCGGCTTCTGTTGTCATCTTTTCGGCCACCAATAACTGTTCTTTCTCAAGTGTGTCTATAACCGTCATAATTTGACGATTGACTTTTAGATTTTCTATGATGGCTGTGGCTTGTTCATCTGGTAAACCTTGGTCAGTCAGTATCGTCATACCACCGTCACGTTCTGTTGTGTTATCAACGATGGCTAAATGAATCGGTTCAATCTCCGCACTTCCGGTCATTAAGCCACCTAAACTCAGGCCCAAAATCGCAATTAAGACAAACGGCATGACGAGTAAAATCAATACTTCTGAACGGGCTTTAGAGATGGTTAAAATATCTTTTTTTAATAAGTTCAACATACTCTCACCTCTAATCTCTGAGCTTTCTACCAGTTAAGTGAAGAAAAACATCTTCTAAAGTCGGTGTTTGAATCGCTAACGCGGTTGGTTTCATCTGATGTGCTTTGGCATAGTCAAATAAGTCACCAAGCAAGTCTTCTCGTTTTTCAGCAATCACTTTATATCCTTGGTCTGACTCAATGACTTGAGTAATCGTTTGATCATCCTCAAGGGCGTGTTTAAACGCCTCATTTTTCTCTAACGTTTCAATCCAAACGGTTTCCTCTTCTTGCATCAAGTTCTGTAAGTCTTGTTTTGTTCCGCTCGCAATCACCTCACCGTGGTCCATAATATAGATGCGGTCACAGAGCTTTTCAACTTCTTCCATATAATGCGACGTGTACAGAACTGTCATATGATTCTCCTTGTTGAGTTGTTTAATTAAATCAAGAATATAACTTCTTGATTGCGGATCAATCCCGACGGTCGGTTCATCCATAATTAATACTTTTGGGTTATGGAGTAAACTAGCCGCAATATTAATTCGGCGCTTCATCCCACCTGAATAGTTCTTCACCCGATCTTTCTTACGGTCACTTAAACCGACAAGTACTAATACCTCATCGATTTTTGTTTTTAACGCTTTTCCTTTCAGTCCATATAACCGACCAAAAAACAGTAAATTCTCATATGCAGATAATTCTTCGTATAAGGCAATGTCTTGTGGCACAACCCCTAAGTCACGTCTCAGTTGTTTTGGGTTCTTCAGCGCATCTTCATTGTTGTAAATGACTTCACCTGAGGATGGTATTAAGCCTGTCGACATCATCTGAATCGTCGTCGACTTACCAGCACCGTTCGGTCCAAGTAACCCTACTGATTCACCTTCTTTTAATTCAAGACTCACTTCTTTCACTGCTTTCAAATCTTTAAATGACTTTGATAATCCTTTTACTTCTAACATCTCTTCACCTCATCAATCTTTGTCTTTTTTATATTTATGTTCAATGAATCACATACACAGTACACTCAGTATATTAAAAAATATCTGCTTTAAAAAGGACGATTCTCTACTTTATACCCTGACAAGAGAAAATCATGTCGCCATCACGCAACAATGATACTTTTTTTAAAAAATCAACTGAAAGAGAAGACCTATTCATGCTGACGTCCACTTAATGCGTCCTTCTTTTTGTTTAATTGTCGATTAATGTTGTTGTAATAACGGTTTTCAAAGTAAGCGACCAGAAATCCTGATACTTGGGTAATAAAAAGAATCCAGCCAACGGCACCCCAGCCATACGCTACTTGCGTTTTTAAGATAATGACTAAGAGTATAAACACGGAGATACCATTACCAAGCATCGAGGCTAGGTAGGCAATAACAGTGGGATAACCTTTATACTTCGCCCAGCTATAACAATAACTAGAAATCGTCGCAATCACGGCACTAAAGACAAAGTAAATCGCGCTTGAACGTAGTAAATCTTTCGTAGGATCTAAGAAGAAAAATTCGAATAAAGCTACGATAAAGCCAATCAGCCTACCGAAACAGCGTTAATCAACCACCCTTTTAATTTATCCATTTTAACCCTCCTCACAGACCTAAATAAGTTTTAAAATCGTTGGCGTAGCTTCTTGAGACTTCCACTTCTTCTTTGTTCGTTAACTTCAACAACAACCTGCCGTTAAACCAGGGGATAATCTCATGAATATGTAACATATTTACAATAGTTGACTTGTTGATACGTATAAAGCCTTCCGACTGTAAGGACTTTTCTAGATCGTACAATTTTTCTTTTAAGCGATAGTCTTTACTTTTGTGCGTTCTCAAATAGACATCCCCCATATCTGTCGTTAAGAAAATAATGTCTTGGTAACCAATGAGTTCATAGCGATCATTCTTTTGCCCTAACAAGTGACCTGTCAGCGCCTCTTTTGGCTTCTTTTTTTCAGTGTATTCTAAAGAAATGTTGTCTAGTAACGTCAGCAACTGACTCATGTCCTTCTGGTTAAAGACAATACTGACCCCGTGTTCTGGTATAGGGTGTGAGTGTTCTACGAGAAATAATGTCGCCGCGCGAGACAGCGTAAACCCTCTTGTCTCTAATATATCTTCTAACAGCGGGCGATAGTGATCCGCACAAATTAAACAAATCTTCACCGCTTCATCCCTCCTAGCGTTCTATTTGTTCGAATGTCCTAACCTGTCACAACTTCTACACTGTCTACCTTATCAGTTCGAGCTAAAATAACAATAGACTTTTGATAAGACGTCGAAATTTAATGATAAGTGGTCAATTCAAGGCCGTCACATATAGGCAGTCTTATAATTCTCAACCTTCATTAGCGATAAAGACACAAAAAGACCGCGAAACAAAGCATCATTCTGCTTTATCTCGCGGTAAGTGAACGCGGTCGCTAACAAGTTATTTGTATCCTTACTATCTATTCTTGACCTGTTTTTTTGTTAATTAGAAATATTCCTTTTCAATCGTTTTATCACTTCTCGTTGTGTCAATCGGACGTACGATTTGTTCAATCTCCTCACGTTTTGGCTCTAAGAATGGCGGTAAGGATAATTTCTCACCTAATGTTTCATACGGTTCATCGCCTAAGAATCCAGGGCCATCTGTCGCCCATTCAAACAGAATTTGCGGCGCGACTCTCGCATAGAGTGATTCAAAGAAGAACCGGTCGACATAACCTGAGGTTCTAAAGCCGAATTGTGGTAAGTAATCAATCCAACCATCTAGTGCTTTTCTGTCTTCGACTCTAAAGGCCACGTGGTGAACTGTTCCGTATCCTTGGCGTCCGTCTGGTTTATTCGTTACGTGTCGGACGAGGACTTGCGCGCCGTTACCACCTTCACCTACTTCAAATAAATACTTTTCATCTGCTTGGTCGATTAAGGTAAACCCAAGCACTTCTGTCAGTACTTTTTTAAAGAAATCAAATTTTTCAATCGTAATATGAATCGGTCCGAGACCAATAATTTGATACTCATCCGGTACCGGGCTATTCTTCCACGGTTCTCCGCCTTTCACCCCACTGTTTTGTTCATCTGAGATCAACTGATAGTATTGATCATCAAAATCAACGAAATTAATGACCTTTTTCCCGAATTGCTCGGTAATACCACCATGTTTAATGTCATAGTGATCAAAGCGTTTTTCCCAGTACTCGAGTGCCTCGTCTGATGGTACTCTAAATCCGGTACGTTCAATTTCATTCGTCCCGTGACGACCTTTTGGTATGCCTTGAAAATCAAAGAAGGTCATGTCTGTCCCCGGACTGCCTTTATCGTCAGTAAAGAATAAGTGATACGTATTAATATCATCTTGATTGACCGTTTTTTTCACTAATCGCATGCCTAATACATAGGTAAAGAAACGATAATTTTCTTCCGCACTACTCGTAATTGCTGTTACATGGTGAATCCCTTTTAATGGTTGAACCATTTTCTCACGTCCTTTTCTTCATTTAATTAAAAAACTGGCATCCATGCTTGATTTTTATCTATTTCACAAATTATCTTTAATTCGAGATAAATATAACACGAGTACCTCTCACACGTCAAAGACAATGCTTATTCGTTTAATTCCCGTCATTTTCGGGTATAAACATAAATTAGAACATAAGCTAAAACAGCGAGAGTTAAATTAACAAAACTACGACGAAAGTTGGCGAAACACATGCATATCTATAATCAACAAAAAAGCTATTATAAAAGTGGTCAAACACGACCGTTACAACACCGCTTAGCGGCGTTAAACTATTTGAAAGACTCGATCAAACGGCATGAGCCTGAGGTTATTATGGCGTTACACCAAGACTTAAATAAATCAGAGTTTGAGTCTTATATGACTGAGATTGGTATTCTTTACAGCGAAATTGATTATACAATCAAACATTTAAAGAAATGGATGATACCTAAAAAAGTGAAAACAGCGCTCACCCACGTCGGTACTAAGGGGAAGATTTATCCTGACCTACGGGGTCACATTGATTATCGCTCCGTGGAATTATCCATTCCAACTCGCGATGGCGCCACTCATTGGGGCGATTGCTGGGGGGAATACAGCAATTGTTAAACCGTCTGAGTTAACCCCACATACAGCGGAAGTGATTGAAAAAATCATTACCGACGCGTTCATTCCTGAATTTATTGCGGTAAAACAAGGCGGGGTTGACGTGTCCCAACAGCTTCTGGATACACCATTTGACTATATTTTCTTTACCGGTAGTGTCAATGTAGGAAAAATTGTGATGGAGAAAGCCAGCAAACATTTAACACCGCACACACTTGAACTTGGTGGTAAAAGCCCGGGGATTGTCCATGAGGATGCGTCATTAAAATTAGCGGCTAAACGGATTGCCTGGGGTAAATTTATTAATGCGGGACAAACCTGTGTCGCACCTGATTACGTTTATGTCCATCAAGATGTGAAAGACGACTTTTTAACGTACTTAACAGACGCGATCGAAGAACTCTATTCACATCAACCACTTGAAAACCCTGACTATACACACATTGTCAGTGACAAGCACTTTGACCGCCTGACGCACTTTTTAGATGATGGCACGCTTTTTTATGGTGGTGACACCAATAAAGAGACGCGCACCATCGCCCCAACAGTTTTAACTGATATCACTTGGGATATGCCGGTGATGGCTGAAGAAATCTTTGGACCGATTCTACCGGTACTCACATATGAAAGTCTAGATTTTATTATTGATGACATTACGAAACAACCGAAACCATTAGCCCTCTATCTCTTTACTGAAACAGCTTACACAAGAGAAAAGGTCATTGCTGAAATTCCGTTTGGTGGTGGATGTATTAATGATACGATTTATCACCTAGCTACCCCGCACTTACCCTTTGGTGGTGTCGGTCAAAGCGGGACCGGGAATTATCACGGCAAGTTCTCATTCGATACGTTCACCCATCACAAAAGCATCTTAAAACAGACGACGATGTTCGATGTCCCGTTACGCTACCCCAATCAAAAAGCGGGATTAAAATGGGTGAAAATATTAATGAAGTAAGACGGTTTTATTTCTTACATTTAAGAAAGGAGGGTTTGTGTGGCTAGCTTACTCATTGGCGCCGTTATCGTTTTGTTTGTCGTTAAATTCTATTGGTTTATTAAACATAAACGCTATACGTTAACCGAGTTCAGTCAAGCGATGTTTTTGCGCCTCTTTTTCACGTTATTTATCATCTTCATTGGGTTTAGTCTGATCTATTATGGCCTTTTCTTAAACGGTCATGTCGTCGTTTACGACACTGTCAATAATCACACGATTAGTCACTTCAGTGATTACGTATATTTTAGTGGTGTGACGTTACTATCTGTCGGTTACGGTGATTTAGTCCCTGTCGGTGTGGCCAGAATTTTCAGCTTACTTGAGGCAAGTCTTGGTTTACTCATACCTTCTGCATTTTTCTTAACGGCCTGGAATAATTCGAACCAATCGGATAGCGATTCATGAATAGTTTAAAGGAAACGACTAACATACGAGATGAATATGTCCAAATAACCCTTGTTTATTATCATACGTTAAGATATGATAACAGTAATTAAGAAGAAGGTAGGTGAGGAAATATGGTTTTCACGCATCGTGTTGATCAACATAAACGCTTTATCGCTTTTATGATGACTATTTTTGGTATTTTTCATGTGAACGGGACCCGTCTGCCCTTTTTTAATCACTACCAAAAAATATACACGTTGTCGTAAACCATTTACCTTACAAACACTAGGCATCACTTCTCGCGAGCGTTGTTTAGATTTCCACCGGTAATGTTTACCGGTGGTTTTTTGGTTTCTCCAGACAACAATAAGGAGAAAAAACATGAAAAAACCATTGTATCATCAGAATATACCATCGATGTATCGCTATATTTTTTTAGCCCAACTTTTCTTTGACCGGTCATTATGGGTGATATTTTTAACGCAAAAACAGTTTTCCATGACAGACATCGGGATTGTGGAGGCATTATTACATCTTAGTATTGTTATCTTTGAAATCTACCGGGATATTATGTGATCGCTTCGGTAGAAAGCGGAGTTTATTAATCGGAAACAGTTTAAGCATCGTATACGCCATACTTATGTTGGCAACCAATCAGATATTTTTCATTAGTTTAGCACTAATGTCACTCGGATTAGGTATTACCTTTCAATCCGGAGCTGAGGAAGCGCTCCTATATGATTCCTTAAAAGAAACGGGCAAAGAAAGTCACTACACGAAAGTGTTTGGCATGTTTTCAATGCTCGGTCTCATCTCGCTTAGCGCCGCTCAACTTATCGGTGGTTTTTGGCTGAGTTTAGCTTCACTTATGTCTATATCGCATCATGATCGCTCATTTACTCGCCTTTTTACCGCTCCTCGCGATCGAAGAGCCAAAAAAAATAATTCAAACAACAGAAAAAAGAGAGGCTTGGCACTATCAGCTGACAGAAAGTTTGAAAATCTGGCGTCGTTATCACACGATGCATGTGCCAGTGATTGTTTACATGCTGCTGTCAACAGCGACGGTGATCATTATTTTTTATGCGCAAAGTTATTTTAAAGCACTTGGCTATTCAACACCTATGATTGGCTTTATTTTTGCGGTTGAAGGCTTGCTTGGGGCCTTTGTCGTTAAGTATGTCTATTTGATAGAGGCAAAATATTCGTTCATTAAGATAAACCGACTGATCTACTTCATTTATTTAGTCTTATTTATTGTGTTTATTTACTCAACGCATGGGCTTTTGATCATCAGTTTTCTCTTATTATCCCAAGCTTTCACCGTGCTTCAACCGATGTTTTCAAACTTTATTCAACATAAGCTTAAATCAAGTTTCAGAGCGACCTTCTTTTCAATGGTTGGCGCTGTTGAAAGTCTTATGATTATGATTGCTTTTCCACTATTCGGATGGTTCATTGACCGCTTAGGCTTTCAAATTAGTTTCCTTGGACTATTCATCATCTTAACTGGAACGTTTATTCCGTTACTTTTAGTGAAACAACAGAAATAAGCTCTTTTTTATGCACATCCGTTTATTTTCATACCTATATAGAAAGAGCCCCATCACGATTGATGGGGCTCTTGTCATTCATCAAATAAATCCAATTGTTTCATTTCAAGGACCCGATCCATTGTATCTGGTTCATGGTCTTTAAAGTAAGCAGGATGGAGCCATTTTTCTTTTTGAACCATCTGTTTACCCGGGTGATTGGTCGCGCGGAGTCGACAACTATAAATGATGGGGAAGTAGTCTTCTAAGAACTTTCCTTCCGCATGCGCGGTTAAGGCAATGAGTTGGAAACCAAGTTGTTCAGCGATGAAAAAGACCGGACTTAAAACGTGGTCACTCGATGCTTTACCAAACGGATTGTCTAGAATAACCGAACGGTGCCGTTTGGCGCTTGGTTCAATATGCTTTTTCTTCTCAGCGACGTAATTCAACAGCCCTAAAAAGAGCGTCATGTTTTTACTCCACTTTTCTCCGCCAGACCACACATTCGATTCTTCCCACGTATATGTCCGCGTTGTGACCCGGTTATCGTTGGTCACTTTGGCTAAGCGGACTTTCATCGTTTGATCACCAAACACAACCCGCAACAGTTGTTTTGTCTCCAGCCAATGACGGATTTTTTTCTTTAACTCACTTGAAGCTTCACCTGCTTCATCTGTCATCGTCGCCGCCACTTTATCTAGAATCCACTCAATATGTTCACGCAGATGTGCTTTACCTCTTTGTTCATCCCACTCCGGTAATTTGAACGTAAAGATTTGTTTCCAATGATCATCTACTTTCATTCGTGTCTTTTTCGGAATCTGACTTAATTCTTCCACGACCGTGATAATATGGGTCGCCATCTGGTTAATGAACATTTTTAAGTCTTCATCATATTGGCGCATATGTTCATGTGCATACTTTGAGACGAGTTGGATCTTCGTCAACATATTTTGTTTAAACGTCATCACATCATCATACGTCACTTTCGTATCAATACCGTTGATCGCCATATGTTGAAGTTGCACATTCGATACATGTTTTAAACAAAACGAACGGAACGTATTCTTTTCTTGTGCTTGCACATCACGCGTTTGTTCAAGTCGCTCGCGTTTTTATTTAGTTCATCTGTCAGGCGCTTCGCCCACTCTACCGGCTGATAACCAAAGTCTGTTTGTTCTTTTGGCGTAAGCTATATTCCTCAATATCAGGACCATTAAAGTGATGAGCTTCAATAAACCGCTCGAGTAAACTGATCGCCTCATCAAGGACCGCTTTTTCTTTGTCAAGACGCTGACGCGTTTCTATCAGATACGTCTCTCGTTTTAATAAGGCGTGTTTCTCTTCTTCAAGGATCGCTTCATTTAGCTCTTCATCCGATAGATTAAGCGGTGGTTGTTGATACAATTGCTTAAATGCGTCGATGTCACTTTCAAGGTGACCCATCGCTTTATTTAAGGCCGCTTCTTGTTGTTTTAACTTTTTACCAACATCGACAAGTGCGTCATTGATTGTGTTTATCTCTTCTTTCAGTTGTTGTAAATACCGTTCCCCGTCAACTGGGAATGTGACCGTTTCATCAAGCGCGTCATAGTCTTTTTTCATGTTCTCTATCGCATGTTCATAGCTTGTGCGTTTTTCTTTCGCATGCTTGGCCTTTAGTTCCCACTCATTTCGCGTTGAGTTAAACTGATTGAGCTGCAGTTCAAGATCATAAATGGCGCGTTTAATCACCGCTTCTGAGTCATCGGTATAAATGGCCTCTTCATTTTTTACATTGATAAAGTCCGCACTATTTTCGACCATTTGTTTTGTCGTTTTTAATGCTAATATCCGGTCCCCGAGCTGACGCTTGTCCTCGTCTAATCGCGCGTGACTGTCTGTTAGCCTCTGGAGACGTTTGTCTACCTCGTTTAACTCCTGAACGTACGTCTTTAACTCGGCCTTTTTTTCTTTAATAACCTCTTCATAACTTAACCCTTGGCGGCCTTTAATTAACTTCTGATGGATAAAATCTAATTTTTTCTCCGCTTGATACACATCAGCTTCTCGTTGCGTTACTTTTCTCAACAATTGGTCACGCTTTGCTTCAATTGTTTTGAGTTGCTGTTTCTGTTGGGTCACTTGTTTCGTTGCTTCCTGTAACTGCTCAGTTACGTCTTTAAAAGCGTCAAACGGATAATCTTCAATAAATTGTGTGAACTGACGATAAACGGCCTCGGTACGCTCAATGTCACGTTCCTTTTCTTTTCTTCGTTCCGTGAACGTTTTCGCATGACTGATAAGTTCTGTCTTCCAATCCGTAAAATGCGCCTCATCTAAGTTCTCTTCCCAGTGTGCTGGTTGAATGGCTTCTACTTGTTGATTTTGTTGTAACGCTTCTTCGGTTGAAAGTACCGTGACCGGGAAAATTAAACGGTCCTTCATTTCTACAATTTTGCGCTTCACTTGTTCTTTAAGTGATTGCTGGGTCACAATCACTTCTGGCCAAAGATAGTGAGAAGTGACAGACGCTCTTTCGGCATCTTCTAACCTTGAGATAAATTCTACCCCCGTCTCAATATAGCTGAAACTCACTTTCCATTTCTCCACCGCATCATGTAAGACGGGATCGGCAAAGAAGCGGGTTTGGTGTTGATAAAAGTCAACGTACCGGTAACTGAGTCGTTCTTTTTCAATTAAGCGTTCTTTCTCTTCTCTTTGTTGATAAAGGAGATGCGTAAACGTATCATAAATAGACGCTTCTTTTTCATATAGACTACTCAGCCTTTTCCATTCATGACGCATCGCAGCTAATTGATCGATCACCACCTGCTCTTTTGTTTCAATCGTCTCTTTTTTCTCCTGCCAGATCGTTGCTTGTTTAAGTGCCTCTGCGAGTGTGTCTCTTGTTAGTTTTTCTTCTTTTAAGGCTAAGTCGTCTTTCTTTAATTGACTGAGCGCTGTTTTATTGTCAACGATTGACTCATCAAGCACGACTTCTTCTTGTTGCCAGTTGGCGACTTCTTCTTTTAAGACCGCATCATTGGGCTGACTTAAGATGTCTTGTTTAATATGGTCAAGGTCTTCTTCGCGCTGACGAATCAGGGTCTCGGCTTCTGTTATTTGTTGGTTGAGTGTCTTCTCGTCATCAACCGCACGTAATTGTTTTTGTTTGAGGCGTTCAAGTTCACGTTCAAGCGGTTGTTGTTCGTGAGTTAATCCGGTTAACTCCTTCTCATAGTCCTCGAGTAACGTCAGATAATACCCTCTTAGGGCACCCTTTCGTTCCGTTAGCTTCTCTTCTAAATCGACTTGTTCATCCGACCGGTCTTGCTGACGGAGTTGGTCATCAATATACGCGAGCTCTTCATCGATTGTCTTCTTTAACTGTTTTGTTTTCGCATAGTCAAGATTGACAGACGTCTTCTTTGTCTCTATACGTTTTGTTTCAAGCGAGGCTTGTTGTTCAAGCAAGGTATCCACCGCTTCTTTTAGTTGTTTCTGGTCATATTCTTTACGCTGAATCTCCAGACTCTTTTCTTTCATACTAAGGGTCCGCTGGTCTTGTTTTAAGGCATCCATGTGCTGATCATTGTCACTTAAAGCGTTCTCTAACTCTGTGGCATTACTTTTAGCATGTAAGTAGACGCCTTTTGTTTGTTGTTTGGATTCAGTATAGGCTGTTTCTGATTGATGGAGTTGTTCATACACTTTTGTATACACAGTGAGTGCTTGTTCAATATCTTTTGTTTCTTCGATTGTTTCTTTTAACCGTTTATATTCTTTTAAACCGTCTTGTTGTTTAAAGAACAGATCACTAAACGCTGCTTTATTGTGCCCTTCAATCGCATCTTCGACGGTTGGAATCAGTAACCGGTCGAACAGTTGATTGGTCGTTTTACACTCATCAAAAAATGCCTCAACCCCACCTTCGGTACTATTAATCTTGACAATACTTTCCCATTCACTTTGAATGATGTGGTACTGATCTTCAATGTATTCCCGGAAAGCTTTGATCGTTTGAAACGTTTTTGCGGTCAGTGATTTTTCTTTCATTTGACTATAATAATCGACGATTTCCCCGCGTTCGGTCACACGTGTGCCGTCTTTTGTTTCTTTTGTAAAAGGGATGTCTTCTATCCGGTTCGGATCATGTTCATCATACTCATACACGTAGCGTACCGACTCCAGTCCGTGCTTGGTCATAAATAACGTCACGGCGGTCACGACGTAGCGTCTCGGTTGGTCATGATCAATCCACTCAATCGCAATATGTGCAGGGGCTTGGTCTAAAACAAGCGTTTGTTTAATTTTACGATCAGCTAAATCGACGTGCGGGAAAATTGCTTGTAGAGCGGTATGAATAAGCACCGTTTTCCCACCACCATTTTCGAGCACAATCGCCCCGTTATGTCCATCAAACATAAACGTTTCATCATGATAACGCTTGTTTCCTTCTTCGTAGACAACGTTCGTTAATCTAATCTTCGAGATCGCTGGCATCGTGATCCTCCTCACTAAATTGATACAGGAAGGCAAAAATCCCTTTGTTGTATTCCACTTCCATAAAGTAACTTTCTACAATTGTTTTGGTTTTCTCGGTAATAGTAAACTCATCTGGACCAACTTCTTTTAATAGACCTTGATCGATTAAGAAACGGGTCGTTGTATCGATAAAACTTAACCGACTAATCGTATTGCCGGTTTGTTTTTTCGCACTTTCTTTAATGTCGTCCATGTCTTGCCACTTTTCAATAATTAAGCGCCAATTATAAGAAAACTCTTTTTCTAATTCAATCAAACGTTCCTCACTATGGCTCGTCAAAAGGTCGATTCGTTCTTGAATCAGTTTAATCCACTCATCTGACGGCAAGAAATCACGGGTGACGGTCGTTGATTGATAACTGTCATAAAAAGCACCCATAAAGATCAGTGAGGCGAAGTAAAGTAAATAAAGGTCAGCATTCGTTGCATTCGTTTTTAAATAATTGCGCTTTAACCAGTCATTACTCACATGAAACGGTGAGAGCCTGGATTCTGGTATGAGATAAAGCGCATCCCCTGCCGTTATAATGACACAATCAACTTCACGACTATAAAGATCTAATAAGGACCGAATCGTCTCATCGGCCCGGTAAACTTTCGTTGCCTCATCATAGACGACACCGTCTCGTTGCAAGGTCATATACATATGAAAAGCCTGGATCACTTGTTGTTCACTATAATGCATCAGTTGTTCCCTCCGTTAACTTAAACGTAAAATCTTGAATCGAATAGCGTGTCGTTTTTCTAATAATCGCTGGTCGCTCTATCAATGATAACGTCTGATGCCCAAGCAGATGCAAGGCATCCGTGAGCACCGTTTGCCTTTCATCTTCTAGGTCACTATTAGAAACAGGTGAGCGCTGGTGTAAGATTAAAAAGAAATGATAAAACGCTTTTGATTGATACAGATTAACATTGCGGGTATTTTGATCATCAATATAATCTGACAACGTCGTCACCTGCCGGGTCGTCATTGCTTCAAGTAAATCTTGCATGAGCGCTTCATAGTAAGCAGTTGTTTTTTGTAAGTAAGGATCATCCTTAAAGTCGACTATTTTATACGTGTCACTATCTGACGGTGTGTCTTTTTGTTCAATGATCGCTTGTTCAGCCATAAAGGTTAGCGGTGAAAAGCGCGGATTCGTTTCGACCTGTAAAAACGGTGCCAATACCCCGGTCATCGCTTCAAGTGGTAACGGTTCTGAGAAGATTTTAGCGTTAATATCGGTATCGAAGTTAAAGACATCGACTCCGGTATAATAAATCGATTCTTGCGCCTTCACTAACGTTGTGTTTTTAAGTTCCCACGTTTGATTTAACAGACCTGTATGCGTGTAGTGCACCGATTCTAGTTCACTCGCAATCTTAATAATCAACCCGTAAGACTCGCGTTCTTTAATATGTAAATCTTTTGCGTAGAGGCGGTCTTTTGTTTCTAGGACAAATTGGCGTAACGTTTGAAACTCCTCTTCTTCGCGCTCAAGCCGAAGATAAATATCATCCAGCAGTTGTTTATAACGTTCAAACGTTTCTTCTGAAATAATGCTTCGACTAATTTCATGTTTTAATTGATCGAGCCGGGTATCAAGTGACTCGACATCAATCCGCATTTCATTGATTTGTCGAAGCGCACCTTTATATTCGCCTTTTTCAAGTTGTTTTCTTAACATCAACTGATTAATCGATAATTGAAATTCACTATAAAACTCTTTTGTCGCAAAGATCAGTTCTAGACCATCTTCATCTAATGTGTAATATTGGCGTTGTTGTTCCCGGTCAAAATGATCACTCTTTAAAATCGAATAAGTGAGTGCCGTATCGGTCTTTGTCTCCCAGTCAAAGGCAGTATATTGACGTTTCACCCCGGTTTGAGGCCGGAAGGTCTCAATGATGACTTGAACAAGGCGACTAAGTTGACGGTCATCGATGCGGTACGTTGTGTTTGTCATCTCTTTTAAGAAGTCAGCGACATCTTCACGTGACGTTTTATAATGGCGTAGTAATTTTTGTTCAAAGAAAAACAGTAACGTCAATAACCCGAGTCCCTTCATATCAATCGGCTGATTATCTTGATCGCGTTCGCGTTTACGGTCTAAGTCATATAACGGATCAAATAACGCTAACCGGCGCAGGCGTTCTTTGTATCCGGATGTGACATCGGTTAAGTTAACGAATCCCATCGTGATTCCCTCCAAATCGTTTGTAGTTCCTCTGTCGTTAAAATCTCTTGCGGGTAGTAGTACCTGCTGTTTAGGGCAGCGGCAATCTGGTGCTGACTTGTTTCATCAAAGACTTGTAGAAAGTCAGTCAGTGCTTGTTCACGCACTTGGTGATGTGTTTTTCCTTTGGCTTGTGCTTTTTCTAAGCACGCCTGATAGAAAGGCACGGCAAGTGTCATGTCTCTTTTTTGATTCAGTAAGTGCCAAATGTAAATACCTTCTCGGTCAATATCACCAAAGTAATAAAACTGATGCTTACCACTGACAGGAAACTGATCATCAAAGAGGCTAACGCTTGATAGAATCGCTTTTCCTTGGCCATAGATAAGTGTTGAAAAGTTTGTCTCGACTAAGGCCGGTAGTAAGCTATGAAACGTCGCTTTATTTTCAACGATTAAATGTCGGTGAACAGACGTAGTTAATTGATGCGGATTGATGGCCATACTAAGCGGATCCGCCACTGAACGAATATTAAACTGATCATATAACCGAACCCTTTTTAGTAATTCTCGTCCACCTTGTTCATCGAGCCACTTTTCATCACGCATGAGTAAAAAGCTCACTTCAGGAGACGATTGGTCACTATCAGGGAAACCATGTGTTTGAAGATACTGATCAATTTTTATTAACGCTTCTAAATCCTGTTCAAATACCTGTTTTGATTTAGTGTAGTAATCATCTAAGTTGATTGCTGGATGAAACATGCGGCGATAGTGCTGCAATGTATCAATCACCGTGTCATTCAACCGTTGTCGGTTAAGGCGGTAACCGAGGGCGAGTGATAATTGCCGGCTCGTACGTCCTTTTGATTTAATCGGAAGCAGTACTTCACGTGACTCTAATTCAAGGACCATTTTACTGAACGATTCATAAGAATCGACAAAAGGTGTCAGCAACGTTTCTAATGTCCCTAACGACAGTGTCTGTTTTTTATATGATTTGAGCACGTCATAAACTTGTTTCATTTTGTTCACCTATCTTTGTCTTGTTTCTTCTATTGTACAAGATATATTTAAAGAGAACATCATTTACTGCGTCATTCATTCACATTTTAACAAAAAGTTACTTCTATCCTTCACGCTTAGTTAGTTTTAAGTTTAAAACAAAAAAACAAACATTCAGGGCAGAATTAACATCTACTTGAATGTTTGTTTAAGATATAATATGAACATGTTTGTAAGAAAACGTGCCTATAACACCCTCATAAAACCGTGATTACCCGTTACTCTTCTTCCAAGATGCGCTCAAATTCATTTGCGTCAACACTTTTTATATCTTGAATATATAGTTGATTATTGATCAAACCAGGATTCGTTTGAATAAGCAAAAAGTTATCTTCATACTCAAGCAGCGTATATTGACTGATTTTAAGCGGACCTCCCCCTGAAAAATAGTTTTGAAAAGACTCAAAGTCACTTTCTGATATAGAAGCATTTGGAGCGATTAAGCCAGATAAGTCTTGACTAATCAACATCTGTTCCGTTAGATCTACACTTGTTTTCGGCTTGTTGTCAACATACAAAAACCAGCCCCACGAACCTAGTAATAACAAAGTATAGATCATCGTCATAGTCGTTATCTTTTTCATAAACATCTCCCTTCCTCTAGAAAGGATAGTCATATACTCCAGTTATAATTAATTGACAGTAACTCCAAACGGGGACACATTAAGGTCCAGATACTCAATCCCATGCTCTAGCCAGGCTGCTTTTATTTGTTTAACGGTCGCTTTATCACTGACAAAACCGATGCCACAATCGCCACCACCAGCACCAGATGTTTTAAAGGCACCTGTTTTTGCGCTATCGATTAATGTTGTAAGTGTCTCTGTTTCAATCGGCACATCGGTTTTTTCTTGGAGCGCTCTAAGCAGTTGACGATTGGCGCGAATGCCTTCTAGTACGCCTGTTTGATTGTTGTCCTTAAAGCTTTCGCGTAAAGCTTCCACAATCGTGTCCGTCTCGGCTAAAAAGGCTTGATAAAACGTGAGATTTGTTTCTTTTAATTGTTGGAAGCGTTCGATGAACGGTTTCGTTTGTGCTTCTTCCTTTGTCCAACCGACCATAAAATAAAGACTCGTTGGGACCGTCAGTCGCTCAATTTGAAGGTGTGGCCAGTCCATTTGGACAAGTTCTTTTACCGGAACGTTGTTTGATAAGGCATCTGATAAAAAGTCAAAATCAAAACTGCGGTAATAGACGAGACCACCATAGACACTTGCCGCAATATCGGCACATGAACCATTGCCTTGCGCTTTAAAGTGAGCAATACTTGCGAGCTTAAAAATCGTTAACTTATCGACGGCTTGTTTATCGCCGCACTGGAGTAGTGCTTCTGTTAGTGCGACCACAAAAGCGGCACTTGAGCCGAGTCCATATTTCTTGCCATCGTCATGGTCAAGATCACTTGTCACAAAAATATGGGCCGGCGTATCTGCCCCCTTATATTGATAGATTGTTTTCATCACCGATGCAAAAAAATGCAGACGGTCATCATGGACCGATAACTTAAACTTATCATCATCAAATCGCCAATGAATATCGGTGAGTCCAAGTTGCGGTAAATCAATCCGCTTTAAATGACTCGACTGAATATCAACTGATAAATAGCGGTCAATCGCGGCCACAATACTCGGTTGATTTGGTGCGGTAATCGCATATTCACCTGCGATAAACAATTTCCCTGGTGCTTGAATAGTATAACGATGTGCGTTCATAAACGCTGCCCCCTTATTAATCGATATAACGGATACCTGGTCCAACACGACATGGATAAATCTCTTTCACCACATCGAGTGATTTGAGTTGTTTCTCTATCTCTTTTTCTTTTTTAGGTGTGGTGATGACTTTAACATTTGGTCCAGCGTCAATCGTGAAGTAACACTCAAGACCTGATTCACGCATCGCTTGGACTTCTTCCATCACTTTTAACGTGGCACTTTGCCAGTAAAGAAACGGTGGGTTGGCCCCGAGTGTTGTCGCATGCATTTTGAGTGCATTGTATTCTAAAATCTCCCCCATGCGGGTAAAGTCTTGATTGATAATGGCATCTTTTATATTGGCAAGATCTTCCCCAACGGTATCAAGCCAGCCCTGGTAAAATGGTGAGGTTTCAACGGTGCGCTTCATGCCTTCACGACTAAGGATTTTCTTTTGTTCGGTCGAGACTTCCACTGATAAGACCGAGACGTCAAACGTGCCTTCTGGTAAGATTTGTTTGGCATAAGAATCAAGTCCATCCTCTCGCTCACCCATCTGCCACTCAACAAAACCGCCGTAAACGGACCGACTAGCGGAACCTGACCCTTGTCGGGCAAGAATCGATAACTCTTCTAATGTTGCCTCAGTTCCGGCCGCTTTTACGGCCGCTGCCGCTAGTGCGCTAAACCCACTCGCTGATGAGGCAAAGCCGGCGGCTGTTGGAACATGATTGATCGACTCTACCCGGCAAAACCGCTTTTCACCCGTAAAGGTTCTGACTTTATCTAAAAATTTACTAATCTTGATGCGTTCTGTTTCACTGACTGGTTGATCGTTCAAGGTAAACGTATCTTGGTCTAACACTTCATCAAATTCTACTGACGTATCAGTATAGAACTGATCAAGGGTGATTGATAGACTGCTATTCGTTGGTAAAAACAGTGTCTCATCACGCTTTCCCCAATATTTAATAAGAGCGATATTCGTGTGTGCACGTGCTGTTTTTTTCATCTGTTTTCACCCCGTTCGTTAGTTGAATATACCATGTTTCTTTTGCGCCTGCCTCTAGTAAAGCTTGTTCCACAGCTAAGGCTTGTTCTGTGGATGCGGTTAAAGCAAACATGCACCCTCCCCGGCCACCACCGGTTAATTTCGCACCTACAGCCCCGTTACTGAGACTAATATCAACGTAACGGTCTAATCCTTCATCACTCACCCCGAGTGCTTTTAGCTTGTCATGCGAGGCAGTAAGGACGTGACCGAGAGCTTTTAAGTCCCCCGTTTTAAGCATTGTGCGGGCATCTTCTGTTAGTTTTTCGAGGTCTTCTAACAGTTGATTCGTTGTGTCCGGTTCACTTTGCCTGCGCGCGTTAACGGCGCTCACTGCCGCATGAGTATCCCCGATCCTTCCGGTATCGGCGACGATGATATTTAAAGGTTCTTTTACCTCAATCGGCTCAACCGCCTGATCTTTAATAAACCAAATCGGCTCATCACTGATAACCGCTTCCCGGTCAATCCCACTTGGCGTACCGTGCGCATACGTTTCTGATAAATCGACAAGTTCACGGAGAACTGGTAATGAAAGATCCGCTTTAAAATAATCGAAAATCCCGCGGGCTAAACTTGCCGCAATTGACGCGCTAGACCCGAGACCACGGCCAATTGGAATCGTTGACGTTAACGTCAATGTAAAATCTTTCACTGGTTGGTTATTGATCTGACACGCTCTCTCAATCACGTGTCTCAGTCCTTGTAATTTATCGGGTAACTGTGCTAATTTCCCGTTATAAAAATGGCTTGCTAACGTTACGGCGCCAGTTGATGGTGCCACCTTGACCTCACTAAAGACCGCTTCAAACGGTAGCGCAATCGCGGGCTTCTGGTAGACGACGCTATGTTCACCGATAAGAATCAATTTACTATGTGCTAAGCCTACACCGAGGCGTTGTTTGTTTGTGACCATATTTGTCTCCTTTTTTCTTTGATGTCTCTATTAAAATAAACTAATCAGCCATGGGGCCGCATACAGTACCATAAATTGGACGCCGTAATTCATACCAAGTCGATGAAAATACCCCGCCACAATGGCGACAAGACCGACACCAAAGACATTGAGTAAGCCACCATCCATAAAGCTAAGTAAGACGACGAGTCCGATAAAAAGTGCAAGTAGGGCTTCATGTGGGACATATTTAAACACGACATAACAAATCGCTTCAGCATATTTGACGATAATAAAGTAGGTAATGACAATCGCCACCGTTGCCCCAATGAGCGTGGCGATAATAAACTCAGGCATCGACAGGGCATGGTGCATATTATACGCTTCGTTAAAGACAGGTGGGGCATTAAATAGGGCTCCACCTGGTCCAATCGCTACCGGTGAGAGCGGGACGCCTAAGGCAATCAAGGGAATTAAGGTCCCGGCGATATAGGCGGCATTTGTTAGAGCGTCCATACTACTGATCGCAAGGCTCGCTTTTCTGACCGGGTCTTTCACCCGACTCGAAATAACTTCACCTAAGAGAATTGTAATCCCGACTGGACTTAATATAAATAATAATGAACCAAACACACTAGATAACGTACTCCATGTTAATTCTTCTTTCGACAGAATTTTAAATGGGTCGAGTGTTTCTACATGTTGTTGGTAACGTAGTTTCACTTCTTTTGTTTGGTGTTTTTTTATGGTTGTGCGTTTATCTGTATTAAACAATTCAAATAAGGTCAGTAAGACTGGCCCAATCGTAATCCCTAAGAAAAACGACGTAAAAACCGTTTGGCCTTCTGGTACAACCCCTGTTGCCCAGTACAGTTCCCTTAATCCTTGGATGAGGAGGGCAAACGGTAAAATCGCCAGTAAGCTGACGAACCGTTCTTTTGACATGAGTGCTAAAAAAATCGCGCCAAAGAAAAAAAGTGGGTTCGCATATGTCTTGACGATATCGGCAAATGGCAACAGTTGTTGCGCTAACAATAGACTCAGCGGCACACTAATGAGCGTCCCGATAACTGAGCCTGAGGCCATTTTGCGAATCGCCAAATCGGCGCGGTTATGTTTTTTTAACACGAGCGCGTGTTCGACCATCGGCGCCGCCATAACACCACCCGGAATGCCGCGACCGCGACCGGTATTGAGTCGGTAAGTTTTTTAGCGACAATCGCGCTAATAAAAAATGTTAAAATAATGATCGGTGATAAGCCGGTTAAGACTAAAACAAGTGTTACCGGCGCCAGTACCGCTGTTTCATCAGTCCCAGGGGCAATACCAATCACTGTATAGATCAGTGTCCCAGCAACGGCCGCAATAAGTAGTTGCATAATCAGTAACGGGTCCATTTACTTTTCCCCCTTACTTTTGATTAGCATGACGGTTCGTTTTGGTTTGATTAAAAAGATACTTAAACTAAAACCTAACAGTGCACCAACTAAGCCGAAGATCAGCGGAAAAGGTGCTTGGTTAGGCGCTAAAACACATAAAGTCATGGTGAGGGTGACAGTTATGATGATGGCTAACACTAAATCGTGAACATCAATCACATCTTCCCACACTTCAATGAGCTCTTTTGATGATTCCGTTAATAGTGATGGATCATTCTGTTTATTTGTGGTCATATTAAATTCCTTCCTAAAAAAGACTCACACTGTTGTAAATTATAAGTGAATGTGACAACCGATTCAATATATCCTGCGATATTTCCTTTATTTAATACTCTCATCATACGTAATTTATCATTAAAATGATAGACTTTTGTTTCCATTTACTATCAACATCACCTGAATTCACACGACAAAAAAGAAGCATCAACTGTTTTACCTCAAAGAGGTAGAAACTGGTGACACTTCTTGATTATTTAACTCCACAATTCAAGGAACAGTCTATAATAGTAATCCTGTTATTTTCATTAAGACATATAGCGGAAAGCTTGAGTAAGCGTCTGTTTTTATAAAAATGCTACTCCTCTAAACTTTCAATATTCGTTAAATTAATGGCGGCTAAAGCTAAAAACAAAATAATCACACCGATTGTATACAAAACGATTATGCTAAAACTGATAAACAACATACCGTTCATTATAATAAGTATAGCAACGATAGGGATAATCACTAACACTATTGAAACAATAAAATTAATGAATGACGCAATAACCTTGCCAATCTTAGCACCAATAATCTCCTCAATATAAATACTTACATACGTCATCATTACTTTTATTAACGTTTGAGCGATAATCGCACCTACAATTTGCCAAAGAGGCGCGCGCATAAGTATTCCCGCTGGTACTGCTAATAAAATAGCACGAATAAAGGATAAGATATTTTCTAGTAGAGTCGCACGAAATAACTTATTAATAGAGGAATCAGGCATAATAAATATATAGTAATTTTCAAATTCATTTTTCCAACTTGATCTCGTTTTAATAAAGACCGTTAAATACATACCAATAGCCACAATAATTTCAAAGAAATATTCAGACGTGATAAAATCATTAAAAAAGACCGAAGCTACTCCCAATCCGATTCCAACAACAAGGTATACAAAATCCTTAAGAGATAAGATAATCTTTTTGGATCTTCTAAGCTCAGTCATTTGTTTATGAAAGATAACCTTTGCGTATAACCCTTCCAACCTTCCTTTGTAGTCATATCTCTTTTTCTTTCTTCCGAATATTTCTGATATTGTAATATTACCCTTTTTACTTGCGATGTGACTAACATGTTTAGAAAAAGATAACGCATCTTCATAATACTCTCCTTTACATACCATTTTATAAGCAACGTACGCGAGATAAATGGACGAGATAAAGTAAAGCCCTGTTGATATTAACGTATAAGTTGTTGGTCCTAATATCATTAAATTAATCCACCCTAATTGCCATCCGAAAACCGGAAACATTAAAACAACTGGTGAAGTGATGACTGAAGTAAGATAAGAAAAATCAAATCCAGCTTTTATCGTTTGACTGATGACAATCGTAAGTAAAAAAACAGTAAACAGAGCTAAGAGCGAATAGACGATCTTTTTAATCAGTTGTTTTTGTTTGATTGTTATGTCCTCACTCGCGTACATGATCATTGCTAAACTGTTTCTTAGCAAATTTGAAAACACCATATTGACAGCTATTAAAACAACCGTCGTTAGTAAAGAGATGTTAAACACGAAAAAGGCAGCAATAAAAATCATAATTTGCATGACCATATTAATAAATATTTCTTTAGATAAACCATAGATAATTGCTTGTTTCGGTGAAGTTGGACTGGCTAAGATGAAGTTAATATCTTGGTTCTTAAAGTTGATTCCTTTTCTTTTAAAATAAGATAAGGTCATTGGTAAAACAATGTATAACGTTCCGATACTCGCAATTAAGACAAAGCCTTCCTTATTTTTTAAACCGATATCCGTCATCAATTGCTCCACTATGAAAGGTATCATAAGATAGTAAATAACGAGAAGTAAAATGCCAAAAGCTTTTAATGGTCTTTTAAGTGTTTTTTTAAAACTATTTATAACCGACCTTTTCATCAAATACCGTAAAGACTCATTCATCGGTATCACCTGTTATTTCAAAGAAAAACTCTTCTAAAGCGCGATGATTTGTTTCTAATCGCGTAACATTATCAATAACTTTCCCCTCTTTCATAATAATCACCCTATCCCAAAGATCTTCAATCATTTCAATCATGTGCGTGCTTAATAATACAACTTTATTGGCTTCTTTTAATTCAATGATTAATTTTTTTATCTCTTTAATCGCTTTTGGATCAAGGCCCATCATTGGTTCATCAAACACAATCACTTCCGGGTTGACAATAACTGCCGAACAGATACTGACCTTCTGCATCATACCTTTAGAAAGTTCATCTCCTAATTTATCTTGTTTATCAACTAGATCAAATCTTTTTAATAACGTTTCAATTTTTTCTTTATTAACGCTTTTACCATATGCTAAAGACATATATTCAACATGCTCACGTACAGTAAGTAGCGGAAATAATGCTGGAATCTCTGGTACGTAAGATAAAAGCTTCTTGGCTTCTATACTTTTATTATCATACGAACCAATCGTTACTTCCCCATTAAACCTCAGCAGACCGACAATACTTTTAATTGTTGTGGACTTACCTGCACCATTGGTCCGACCAAAACAGCAATTTCTCCTTTGGAAACGTCAAAATTCACGTCATCCACTGCTGTTGTTCTTTTGTATACTTTGCTTAGACTAGACACTTTTAACATTAAAAAATCTCCTTTTTTACGAAAAGAATGAACTTTCTTACGTTTTAAATAATAGCGTAAATTTCCAAAAGATACAAATAGCTTCCTAATACGTATTCTTCCTAAAAACAACTTTTTCAATCAGTCATAGATCAGCAAGTTAATTAATTTTACACAACCTGTTTAAATTGTTGTTGCACAAACACAGACCCGATTATCCTAATGAAATATTTTGTCATTTATTCACATTAACTTTTTGTAGTATGTCTTTACGCGACACTCTAACTATATAATGACTTCCTTTCGTCGCTACAAAAAAATTACCCTCTTAATATTGAGATGGTGACATCACGCCATCAAAAACTATATTGATTGACTTTAAGAAGATTCTACTCCACATACTAATCAATTTATTCTAGTAAGGTCTGTCACTGTAAAAAACACTTGAATGATGACTATCTTTTAATGTCATCACTGTTATCAGACAACGTTGATAACAGAAAAACAAAAAAAAGCGGCAAACTAATCCCTTTTAAAAAGGTATAAATAGCTTGGCGCTTCTTAACTATGTCACCGATCTAAACTTCTCTGTTTTCGCTTGATGTTTTAACTCAGCGAGATATTCGGTCAAATCATAGATGTTAGTGAAAGTGTGATTACGATTATTCACAACGACACAGGTGATTGTCATTAGCGGGAATGTTTGTCTGTCTCCGCATCGGTCCTGACCAATGAGACAACCATTTGCTTGATCTACGTCAGAATAAAACAACGCGGCGTGGTCTTTAAACTGTTGCGTGAGTGTGTGAAAATATGATTCTGTCACCGCTTCGTCTAGGGCAACGACAAAATCGTCCCCACCTACACGACCAATAAATTGATGTGGAAAAGTCGTTTTAAGTAGGGTTGCTAGAAACCGAATAACCCGGTCACCGTTTTCAAAACCGTAGCAATCATTAAAGGCCTTAAAGTGATCAATATCGATATAAGCCACACTTGCCGGTTGAGGGTTTAATATAACTGTTCTAACTGTTGTTCCACAATTAAATTCCCTGGTAGCCCAGAGAGCGGGTTTTGGTGTTTAGCTGAGGTGATTTCAATTTCCATCGACTTTTGTAGTAAGTCTTTAATTGTGACTGTACCGATAAAGTCATCAGCTTTTGTGACGACGATACAATCATACAGCTGATGATTCGGTCTTGCCATCGCGACCGCTGACACTTCGCTGATGGATAAGTTACTATCCACTCTAAGAAAACTTCAGTCCATGACCTCACTGATTGGCTTGTTTTGGTAGAGCGTATAGCCATACATACTGCTTAATTTCACCCCAAGCTTCTCAGGTGTCACAATCCCGACAGGTACATTCCCTTCAATGACAGATAACCCAACATGATTAGGATGCGCCGCAAAGAACGCTTGAATCACGGCTACTTTTTCATATGGAGAGACAGTATCTGTCAGTGAAGAGATATGTTCAATCTGCATGTGCGGAAGCTGATGGGTTAAGGACATGTTTTTTCTGATTCAATGTGATAATTCTATTAATCAATGTATCTGCGACATCAAGAATCGCTTCGGCTGGCCTTTGAATAAGATAACCTTGCCCGTAATGGACACCTAAATCGATTAAAGCTTCTAGTTCAACATTTGTTTCAATGCCTTCAGCGATTAAGGCGATATTCGTGATCTTTGTGACTTCAACCATGCCTTTCACGATGGCATACTTAATATTGTCTTGATCAATCCCTCTGATGAGTTGTTTATCTAACTTAATATAATGGGGATTAATTTCACTGATTAGATTTAGACCCGAATAACCCGCCCCGGCATCATCAATCGCTATTTTAAAGTTTTGGTTTTTGTAGTGGGTCATCGTTGACTGAAAGCTATCAAAATCCGTAATCATATCGCGTTCGGTAATTTCAAAGATGACATTGTTTGACGTTAAGTTAAATTGTTTCAAGAAGCTTTTCGTAAACCCTTTACTAAAAGCATCGTCATGCATAATGTTTGGGTTCACGTTTAAAAACAGCTTTTTACTATACGGCGGAATCATAAAGCGATAAGCCGCATCGAAAGCCGTTTTCCGGCACAACATTTCAACTTCCCATAATCGATTGTAGTGAGTAGCGACCTCAAACAACAGACTGGGGTTATCAATCTCACCTTCACACGTGATCCGACTAAGGGCTTCATGACCTAATACACGTCCATCTCTTAACGATATAATCGGTTGAAACACTGTTTTTACTTGTTCATTATCAATGATGTTAGTTAAATTATCGATTATTTTCTGTGACATAATTTTAATAATTCCCTTTAGTTTTTATACCATCATAACAAGTCTTTGTATCAATCCTATTGGTTTTGTGTTAAAGGTCTGTAAAGTTTCACTATGCCATATAAAATCTACTATTACCTCTGCTTTATAAAGTGAAAAAAGCTACTTTTCGTCCACTCTTTTTCAATAGAAAAGTTGTTAAGCAAAGACACGATTCCTTTGAATATTGAAAAACCAAAAATAACCCCGATAAAATTAAAAATGACATCATTAATATCAATAATTCTTTCTGTGTATCCTGTAAGCATGCCAATCGTCAATTGTAATCCTTCTAATAATAATGGTAAAACTATCGCCCAGATCACAATAGTCTTTTTACTATTGATTCTTTTAACGAAAGGAAGTAAGAAACCAAAAGGCATGGTCATTACCACATTTAAAAAGGCATTCATTGGTGCGTGCGTCATTTTATTAAATGGAATGAAGTTAATTCGAGAAATGACTGAATGACTTTCTACAAATTCAGGTATGTATACAATCGGAAATTGCGTATATTTTATCAATAGGCATATATAGATATAAAACAATGCGAAAAAAACAGTAAAGTAACTATTCGTTTTTAATTTGTATATCATGAACACTAGCGTCAAAATTAGAATAACACCTGCCAATATAATGTATGGACCATCAAAATATATCCTCATAACCCTTCCACCTTCTTTAGAAATTCTGCCTGTAACCAATATTAACAATAGCTAAACATTAACGGTAATATATACCTTCGTCAGTTAGGTACCAAGCCTATGTATCAATCCCACTGCCTTTGTGTTAAAGGTACGTAAAGTTTCGCTCGGTGTTTGTCTTTAATATTAAACCTTAGTCATAATCAATTCCGTGTGACTCCTAAGTTTTATTTTTCCGGTAAATCCAGTGAGTCGTGCTACAAATAGATGACTTAAATCGCTATTGAATCCTTGGTAAATTCTATTTCAATAGCTTAATTTGGATAACGCCCATCATTGTATTGTGGTTCGACAAGGTCTTCACTAAAACCCTCAATGTTTTGTTTTTCAGGTTGAGTCTCTACTTGTGCATGAACATTTAAAATTAACAATGAAAAACTAACGGTTACCAAAAAAGTTCTTATTTTTCTCATTGCCATCCAACTCCCTTTTTAAATAGTTTACCTTTATAACTTTGTCGGTTTGCTTGGCGTTTGTATGTCCGACCATAGGATACTAACCTCTAAGTAGTTAGTAACCTAACCGAAGGTTACAACATAGTTGCTCTGGAATAACTATTGCGAGGATACATGAATTTTTAGCCATATACAAAATGACATTTCTTAATCTAATTCTAATAGTTTTCGTTGTATTCTCGTAATAACATCTTTGTTTCATTCGATAAGCTTTAATTCATATTCCTCTACATTCTCATAATTATATTCCGTTGAAAAAGTTAATACCTCTATTAATATATTTTCATCGGTAAAGCTACCCATATATATTTCAGGTAAATAATTTTCTTGATTTTCTGAATCGATGAATGTCTCACTAAATGTATCGATTCTATTTACAGACAAAAATTCTTTTTTGTTTAATTGATTACTATAAGTGAGTGAAACTTTTGTCACAGCAGAGAGTTCATGCGTAAGTATATATAAGTCAACTTTTTTGGGTGAGTCAACATTGTCTCCGATAGCATCCGTATTATCGGAGATCCATTCGTCTCTAGACGGATAGGCTGTTATAACCGGTTCACCAAGGTTCACATCATTATAGGTGTCACTCAAATGATTATATAGCCTTCGATGTCACATTAAATTGTTTATAAGTGGTATTATTTAAAATAGCTTGATCGCTCTCATTATAAGAGCATCCGATAATTGGTATAATCAATAACAGCCATATGAAATATAAATATTTTCGCATTTACTTCAACGCCCCGTTTATCATTAATATATTTTTTCCTCGCCTAAGGTCAATTACAGATTAACATTAAGGGAAACAAATGTGTATTGGGAAATAACCGTGTTTAAAAGTTTGAAAATGTAAGATTTTCTTAACATTGTTTCCTGTTGTAACTGTTAAATTTATCTCAATCATGTTCATGTATGGTGACGTATCTATTTAAGATAATGTTTCACATTATCAAGCACCGAACATTTTCTTCCTTTATACTATGACTCGTTCTTTGTTAAAATAGTCATACAGGCACAAATCAATTCATCATTAAAATATCTTAACCCAAGGAGGTGCTTCTATTGTCCAGTGGTCGTCAAATTAAATTCCATCGCCAAGCTAAACATATGACCCAACAACAGTTAGCTACCGGCATCTGTTCCATTCCGTATTTGAGTAAAATTGAGAATGATATTGTCACACCAAGTAAAGAAATCTACCGATTACTGGCTGAACGTCTAGACATTCAGTCATCATCACTTAGCGATCACGCCCATAAGGATCGTTACCGGTTGTTAAACAAGATGAACCAATGGCACGCCAGCATGGTTATGCAACACGTTGAAAAATCAAAAGAACTTTATCAAGAAATCTCAACCGACGTGGCGGCTGTTACAGACCATGATCTATTAATCCCTTATAAGATTTTTTCACTTCGCTATTATTTGTTGATTAGGCAATTAGATGAAGCGGACTTGTTGCTTGTCGATTTAAACAAACATCAAGTGTTCTTTACTGAGGTACAAAACCTGCATTATTATAAATTCTTAGGTATTTACTATAATAGTAAGGGCCAATTAACCGATGCCCTGAATTCCTTAAGGCATGCTGAGGATATTAACAGTCAGTTACATATCGCGGACCCAGAACTCGAGTTTTACTTAGCCATGGTGTATAGCCGAGTAGATAAAATACCTGATTCTATTACGCATGCGCATAACGCCCTTGACTTATTCCAGAAGCATTTTAATTACACGCGCGCATCTGACTGCTGCCTCATATTAGGTATTAGTTTTAACTTGGTCGGTAGTTACGATAAAGCTGAGTATTATATTAAAAAAGTCCTGTCCTTTAATGAATCAACCGATCATCAACAATGGGCTTATATTTATCATAATTTAGCTTTTATTCACTACAACACAGCTGACTACCAAAAAGCACTAAAAGAAATTGATCAAGCGATTGCTTATGAAAATAACGATAAGGAAAACATCCCTGCCTTTCATTTGAAGGCGATGATTCTTATTGAAAAAGGAGATCTTCAAGCGGCTGATATGCTTGTAGAAAAAGGGCTAGCGCTTGCTGCACGGTATAATAATCAAAAATTCGAATACAAGTTCTTTATGTTGATGTTGCGACTACATCCTAACCGAGACGAAAAAATCACCCTCGCAAAAGTCGAACACGACATTATTCCTTACTTTAAAGAGCACGGTGATTTTCATGAGTACCGAAAAGCACTGAACTTAGTCGGTGATTACTATTATAAATATCGGGCTTATAAATCCGCCGCTGAATTCTACAAAGAAGCGTCACTCACACTGATCAATAATCATAATATGTTTAAAGAAGTCTAGACCATGCCATTGGTTTAGACTTTTGTTGTTTTAAGTAGCTAATCATCAAAACCTTTTTCAACCATGCTTATATCAAACATAAGTGATTTCAACAAGCCTTTTTAACGGATAAGTTAATTAGGCAAGTTGTTAAACTATTTTCACACTCAACGCGAGAAAATCATCGTAAGTTTCCCAATACCATGAATGTAACGGTCGTGCTATCCTTAAATCAATAGCGCTAAAGCTGTATTCGCCAGATAGTTACGGTGCAAAAAAGACAGAAAAGGTGAGAGAAACATGTCCGTTATGAAGACTTATCAATCAAACACGCCTATACCTATGATTCATATAAACGTTCGTTCATGTAGATCAAAATCTCTTATCTCTAAAGTTAAAGTTGTTGATTATTATGAATAAAGAGCCACTGGTAAAAAACAGGTCAATGATTGTTATGACTGCCATTTTAATTATTTACGCTTGTTCATTTATCGTTATTTTCATTAAGGCCTTTATCACCGGCCACTTTCTTATGATCGTACCCATTCTGTTGTTAAGTGTTGCGGTTTGTGCCACACGGTTAACAATAAAGACGTCTAGACATCTTTCTACAAAACGCCATATATCTTACGGATATACATTACGTAAGCGTCGACATAAATGGCATCAGTCATTAGATTCATGACCGGCGTTATTTAAGGCTTGTTTAAATAGGACTTATCATGTGAAAGCATCTTTTTAATTTTTCAAAAAAACATGTTATGATAGGAAGGCAGGTATATGTATACCTAGCGATACACTCCGTGTATTAATACGAGGTATCATCCTAAGGAGGAAGCTCACATGAAAAAAACTTTAACACTTGCAGGATCAGATTCTAGCGGTGGCGCTGGCATCCAAGCGGACTTAAAAACGTTTCAAGAACATAATGTTTATGGTATGACTGCCATTACGTCTATTGTGGCAATGAAGCCCGGGACTTGGGCGCATGACGTTACCGCCATTGATGTCAATATCGTTGAAAAACAATTAGATACAATTTTATCTGTCGGCATTGATGCGATGAAGACAGGGATGTTAGGTTCTGTTGATATAATTGAACTTGGGGCGAAAAAAATCAAGGAACACGGTATTGATCGTGTCGTTATTGACCCGGTAATGGTATGTAAGGGTGAAAATGAAGTATTACAGCCTGAAAACACTGACGCGATGCGCGAGTTATTATTACCTCTTGCAACAGTGACAACACCAAACTTATTTGAAGCAAGCCAACTGGCACAAATGGATTCCATCCAAACATTAGATGAGATGAAAGAAGCCGCACAAAAAATTGTCGACCTAGGGGCGAAAAGTGTCGTTATTAAAGGTGGAAAAGCCTTTATGAATAAAGAAGCGATTGACCTATTCTATGATGGTCAAGAATTTGTTGTATTAGAAAAAGAAAAACTCCAAACAAGCTATAACCACGGGGCAGGTTGTACGTTTGCGGCAGCCATCACCTCAAACTTAGCCAATGGTGACTCAGTAAAAGAAGCCGTCACAAAAGCAAAAGATTTCGTTCATGCGGCGATCAAGCATGGTTTTAAATTAAATGACTTTGTCGGTCCTGTCATGCACGGGGCTTACAACCAAAAATAAGCACAAATCAAATTGATTTAGCTAAAAGTCACTGCCTGGCAGTGGCTTTTTTTCTTGTCTCACCTGATAAATGCTTGTATATACTATATTAAAGTCCCGTCTTGGTAAGTGACATATCTGTGTTTCATTCACGCATCAAGGGGTATGAGTATAAGAAAGACAAAGGTTTTTCATCATAAACACAAAGAAAGGAATGGTTTGATTGCCTTATACAAAAAATGATTATCCCTCTGCTTTTAAGAACTTTGACGAACCAAAAAAGCTAAAAGCCATCGAGATCACGAACCAATTACTTGCGGACGGTTATGACAAAGACGAAGCGATACCGATTGCCATCAGTCAAGCAAAAGATTGGGCCAATCAGGCATCAGCTGAAGAAAAGAAAGACATGACAGATGTCAGTAAAAAAGCACTCAACAAATCGCCATCAAGTAATTCACGTCCTGAACTAACAGATCATGCCGTTGATATTCTACCAGACGGCAATCAGTGGCAAGTGAAAACACGTGGTGCGAAACAAGCAAGTGATGTGTTTGATCTAAAAAAAGACGCCATTGCTCGTGGAAAAACCATCGCAAAAAACAAACAGACAAAGCTCATCATCCACCGGAACGATGGTACGATTGAAAAGACTTACGCTTATAAGGAAGCTTAACCCTAACCCATTTAACATAATAAAATACCCTACAGAAAAAAACCAAGTCACATTCGACTTGGTTTTTCATCTATCATGACAGAGATACTCAGTATCCTTATTTCAATAAATCTTTCACAAATGCTTTTGGCTGGTTGTTCTCATCAAAGAGAAATGGCCAGTTTTTTCGCCCTCTGACAGGGAAATCATTTAACCACGTATAACGGTCAGATACACCCCAAAACGTCACCGCATGAATGACAGAGGCATGTTTTTTAAAAAGCTCAAAGAAGGCCTGGTAGCGTTTACCTTGTTTTTCTAACATCGCTTCTGTTGGTGCCGTTAAATCCGTGCGCTTGTCATCAAACTTAAACATGGATACATCCATTTCAGTGACATGAATTAAGACATCACATTCGCTGTAACGAAGGATCGCTTGTTCAATATCATCTAGATTAGGATCATAGAGATTCCAGTGAGCCTGCATGCCCATGCCGTGGATCGGTACCCCGCGCGCTTTCATGCCTGAAATAAGCGCATAAATTTTCTCGCGTTTTTCTGGGTTTGATTCATTGTAGTCATTGTAAAATAGTAACGCATCAGGGTCTGCCGCATGAGCATATTGAAACGCATAATCAATAAAATCTTCTCCAATGATTGATAACCATTTAGACGGTCTTAAGAAGACACCCGCTTCATCAGAAATTGCTTCATTAACAACATCCCAAGCATAAATCTCTCCCTTATATCTACCGACAACGGTATCAATATGGTCTTTCATGCGCTCAAGTAACACCTCACGTGTCACATCGTTCCCTTCATCATCTTGAAAGAACCAATCTGGTGTTTGATTATGCCAAACTAACGTATGTCCTCTTAAACCCATATCATGCGCTTTCGCAAAGCTTAAAAAGGCATCACTCACATCAAAGTTATACTGACCAGGTTCTGGGTGAATTTCTTCAAACTTCATTTCATTTTCAGCCGTAATCGAATTGAATTCCTGTTTTAATAAAGCTTGATCAGCTTTAATTGTCTCTTCGTTAATCGCCGCACCAATCAAAAAGTCCGAGCGAAAATAATCTTTTAATGTCGTCATCTCTATCGCTCCTTTATTAGCGGAAAGCCGCTAAATCATGACTGATTGATTTTGTTTGATTATAGATGTGTTGATACAGCTAAACAATTGTTGATACGCTTGTTTATTCGCCTCAATCGGTTGATAGCTCTTACCGTACTGAACAAAGGCTTTTGCACAACTCTTAAGGTCCGTAAACCAACCTGTACCAACAGCCGCTAGAATGGCTGCGCCCATACCAGGTCCTTGTTCGTTTTGAAGTGTTACGACTTCTGCATCAAAGACATCGGCTTGGATCTGAAGCCATAAGTCACTCTTAGCTCCGCCACCACTGGCGACCACTTTATTAATTGTTTTACCTTTCGCACGGAAAATATGCACCGACTCATTTAAACTAAAGGTAATCCCTTCAATCACCGCCCGGGCAAAGTCACCGCGTGTATGACTGGCATGCGCTCCTATAAAGCTTGCGCGAATTTGACTATCTGGATAAGGCGTTCTTTCCCCGACAATGTACGGTGTATACAGTAAGCCTTTCGCGCCAACTGTTGAGGCATTTGCCTCTGCGACAAGTTCTTCAAAGCTAATCTCTTTGGCGAACGTGTCTTTAAACCAGCTTAAGCTATAGCCAGCCGCCAGGGTGACACCCATCGTGTAATAAGCTTCTGGGTCCCCGTGGTTGAAGTAGTGGACTTGACCAGCAAAGTCTTTATCACCTGTTTCTTCATAAGATAAGACAACACCAGACGTTCCGGTACTGGCAAGCGTTAGACCATCTTGCAGAATCCCTGCGCCAATCGCACCACACGCATTATCAGCACCACCGGCAAAAACTTGGCAATCGGTTGATAAGCCTGTTTCTGACGCTATCGCTTCTAGTACCGTACCGGTTAAATCATGCGAGCCAACAAGTGCCGGGCAAAGGCTAATATCGACGCCTGTTTTTTCACACATGACTGTACTCCACACTTTTTTCTCAACATTTAACAGTAACGTGCCTGCTGCATCTGAATAATCCATTGATACGTCACCACTGATGCGGTAACGGACATAGTCTTTTGGTAATAAGAAAACATCGGCTTGAGCAAAAGTGTCTGGTTCATGTTTTTTCACCCATAAAATCTTCGGTAACGTGAACCCTTCAAGGCAGGGTTTTTTGTTTCACTATGAAGGGTATCAATCCCGGCCATCGTTTCAATCTCACGACACTCTTCGGTTGTTCTTGTATCATTCCATAAAATCGCGCGTCTCAGTGGCTTTCGGTCTTTATCTAATAAGACAAGCCCATGCATTTGACCAGAAAAACTCATCCCTTTAATCGCTGATTTATCATCTAACTTATCCGTAAGGGTTTTAATTGCTTCTTTTGTTGCCTTGACCCAATCTTCTGGGTCTTGTTCACTGTAGCCGGGTTGGTCATGATACAGTGGATAACTCTTTGATGCTTCGTCCACCACGTCACCGGTTTTTGACACTAACAACACTTTAACGGCACTTGTGCCTAAGTCAACACCTAATACATATTCCATTGTTTTTCGCCTCCATATAAATCATGCGAATGGCGCAGGGGGATGCACGATTCGCATGATTGGTTTGTGTTCACTATTCAACTATTTAGAGTAGGGTGTTAAAAAATAATTATCAACGATTAGATATTTAATAGATATTGGTTCATTTTCGCTTTGATCTTTTCAACTTGACCAGACTTAAGGTCAATATCTTTAATATCTAACGCATGTGCTTCTAAAGCAGCTAAGCTTGTTTTACCATCAACGATGTCTTTACCAATACCTGTTTCAAATGTTTGGTAACGATCTTTTACGATATTTTCAAAGAAGTTATCGTCAATCATTTTCTGTGCCACACGTAAGCCGACCGCAAAAGCATCCATACCCGCAATATGTGCGTGGAAGAGGTCTTCTGTATCAAATGAACCACGACGTACTTTCGCATCAAAGTTCAAGCCACCGCGACCAAGGCCACCGTTTTTAAGGATTTCATACATCGCAAGCGTAGTCGCATAAAGATCTGTTGGGAATTCATCTGTATCCCAGCCAAGTAATAAATCACCTTGGTTCGCATCGACAGATCCTAACATACCCGCTTCACGCGCCACGCGTAATTCATGTTCAAATGTATGACCAGCGAGTGTCGCGTGGTTGGCTTCAATATTGAACTTAAAGTGATCTTGTAAATCGTACTCGCGTAAGAACGCCATCGCTGTTGCCACGTCAAAGTCATATTGGTGTGTCGTTGGTTCTTTTGGTTTTGGTTCAATTAAGAATTGTGCATCAAAACCAATCTCATTCGCATAGTCTTTCGCCATATGGTAAAGGTTGGCTAAGTTTTGTTGTTCCAGCTTCATGTTTGTATTCAGTAATGATTCGTAACCTTCACGACCACCCCAGAAGACGTAGTTTTCAGAGCCGAGTTCTTTACCAACTTCTAAGCCTTTTTTAATTTTACCCGCGGCATACGCATACACATCAGCATTTGTTGCTGTACCAGCACCGTGCGTCCAGCGTGGGTTGGTAAAGTTGTTGGCTGTATTCCATAACAATTTTGTCTTGCTGTCTTTCATGTAGTCTTTTACCATCGCAACAATGTTATCTAAGTTTTTATTTGTTTCACGTAATGTGTCACCTTCTGGTGAAATATCAACATCGTGGAAACAGAAGAATGGGACATCCATTTTTTCGAAGAATTCAAATGCTGCTTCCACTCGTGCTTTCGCTAAATCCATCCCTTTTAAATGATCCCAAGGGCGTTTCGCTGTACCAGCACCGAATGGATCCCCACCGTCACCTGTGAATGTGTGCCAGTAAGCGACACCATAACGTAAGGTTTCTTCCATCGTCTTGCCACCGATTTTTTCTTCAGGGTTGTAGAATTTAAATGCATACGGATTGTCTGATTGACGTCCTTCATACTTTACTTTACTAATTTGATCAAAATAAGCCATGTGTAATAGCCTCCTTGTGTTTTTCGTTTTCGATACTTGTATTCTATCACGTTTAACTTAGTTAGTCTATCGAATATACAAAGTTTTTTTAAACTTTTTTTAGCGCTTACATTTCAGCAGTATCAACTATCGTGATTTACCACTCTAAAAAGTGTTGTCACACACCAGCATACGCCATAAAGCCACCATCAACAGGTACACTAATGCCCGTCACAAAACCGCTATAGTTTTTATCAATCAACCAAAGTAATGTCCCGAGTAAATCATCCGCCTCACCGAGTCGCTTCATCGGTGTTTGTGAGAGTATCTTTTCGGTTCTTTCTGTATAAGAGCCGTCTTCATTTGTTAACAGCGACCGGTTTTGTTCGGTTAAGAAAAAGCCTGGGGCAATGGCGTTGACGCGAATACCGGTCTCACCAAAGTGAACCGCCATCCACTGGGTAAAGTTATCAATGCCTGCTTTTGCGGCTGAATAGGCAGGTACTTTTGTCATCGGTGACGGGGCACTCATCGATGACATATTAATAATTGACCCTGCTGTTTTAATCAATTCATCGGTAAAGACCTGTGACGGAATCAAGGTGCCCATTAAATTTAACCGAAAGACAAAATCAAACCCTTCCGTCGTTAAGTCAAAGAAACTTCTAATTGCCTCATCAGTCACATCTTCCTTATGATAGGTTTCATTTGTCGTTGAACCTTCTGGATGATTACCACCGGCACCATTAATTAATAAATCGACTTGTCCAAATGCTTCCAACACTTCTTTTTTCGCCGCTTCAACAACCTCGCGGTTGGTCACATCACAAAAAACAGAAATGGCCTCACCACCGGCATCGTTAATCTCACTCGCGACGATATCACCCGGTTCTTTCGGATAATTTAGTACCGCGATCTTCATTCCTTGACGTCCCAGCGCGCGCGCCATATTTCCACATAGCACCCCGCCACCGCCTGTCACAACCGCGACTTTTCCTTTTAATGCGTGATGTTTTTCTAACATGTTGTTCCCTCCTCTAAACTGTCCCAAATCCCGGTCATATACATTGCCCCAAGTGCCCGGTCATACAACCCGTAACCCGGTCGTGCTTCTTCGCCCCAAATCATCCGGCCGTGATCAGGTCGTACGTAACCATCATATTGATACTTGTGCAGTAACTTGATTAACCCCACCACGTCTACTGACCCGGACTTATCATAATGACTCACTTCATGGAAGTCACCCTCCCCTGTATGCGTAATATTACGAATATGCACAAACGGTATCCGGTCTTGTTTTAGACAATACTCCGCTATGTCTAATAAATCTTTATCTCGCCTCGCGCCAAGTGAACCGGTACAAAATGTCACACCATTTTCCTTTTCTGGTAGCGCTTCAAGTAAACGATTGATGTCTTGTTTGTTTTTTAAAATCCGCGGTAACCCGAACACCGGCCAAGGCGGATCATCCGGATGAATCGCCATTTTTATCCCGGTCTCTTTTAACGTTGGCATGATCGCTTCTAAAAAGTAAACTAAGTGATGAAATAAATCTGTTTCAGTGACTGTCTTATATGCTTTAAATAACTGTTCAATATCAGCTAAGCGCTCCGCTTCCCAGCCCGGCATCTGATAGCTACCTGAAGCGTCTTTCATCCTCTTGATCATGTCATCTGGTGTGACCCCATCAATGACGGTACGTTCATAGCTTAAGACCGTTGAACCATCTTCAAGTGGATATGCGAGTGACGAGCGTGTCCAATCAAAAATCGGCATAAAGTTGTAACAAATCACTTTTACGCCGAAATCGGCCAAATTTTTAATTGTTTGTTTGTAGTTGTCAATGTACCATCACGCGTCGGTAAGCCGAGCTTAATATCTTCGTGAATATTAACACTTTCAATCACTTCAATTGGTAAGCCGGCACGTTTCGCTTTCTCCATCATCGGTTCAATCTTTTCTTTTTCCCATACGTCACCGACAGGGACGTCATATAACGCACCGACAACACCCGAAATGCCTGGGACTTGTTTCATATACTCAAGCGGAATCGTATCGGCGGTATAAAACCACCGTAACGTCATTTTCATTTAAGTCACCTCTTATGCATAAATTTTTCTTCCGTGTGCATCATCAATCCCTGATTTACGGTAAAAGTACGTATTGACAATGTCCCGCCATTCTTTCGCCATATACAGTTGATGATCGAGGCGTTCCATGACTGAGTCAAAGCGTGCCTCATCTATCGCACCATGAAGCGAGGTAAAATGCTCAATCATCTGTTCCACTTCTTCTACCCCTTTAAAGTGGGTATCGTAAATGTGTTGAATCACCGTTTTTCCACTATGAAGTTGATGCGTATATGGGACGTGGTGGAAGAATAGTAACAATTCATCGGGACACGTGGTGACATCGTTATACTTTTCAAAGTTTTTCTTGTGATACTGCGTGCTATAGCCGCTACCGGTTTCTTTTGTGCGGTCGACACCAACACCGTCCCGGTCTGCGAAGTGATACGTTCCCCACTTATCGTACTCATAGCCATCAATATTCGGTCCGTAGTGGTGTGAGATATTCACCATCCAACCAATCCCAAGTGGAGAGGTATAATTTTCATACGTCTCCCATGATGGCATGACAATGTTCAGTAATGTTTGAACCAATGCTTCATCATGACCGAAGGTTTGTTTGATCCACTCTAAGGCAATCACTTCAGACGAAAGGTCAGGATTCCAAATCATGCGGCCATAACCGTAAAGATTCAGCTGAGCCATTAAATGCCCCGTCCAGTTAACATCAATCCCCACATTTGATACAGCGACAATCCCACTATGTTTTTGGTTTAGTACGTTACCAGAAACAAGGTCCTTCACCCGTGTGTCTTCACCTTTTTGATACGTGTCAAAGTCAAGCACTTCCTTCCACTGCGGCACAAGATAAACGAGATGTTTTTGTTGGCAAGGTATTCCTGGGCAATCTGAAACTCGAGTAAATAGTTGGTTTTTTCTAAACCACCAATCAGTGGTGAGATCGGTTCGCGGACTTGAAAGTCCATCGGACCGTTTTTAATTTGTAAAATAACATTATCTAAAAACTCGCCATCAAGCGGTAAGAAGTGATCATACGCGGCCCGAGCTCGGTCTGTTTGACGATCACGCCAGTCTTGTTTACAGTTATAGACAAAACAACGCCAAATGACTTTTCCACCATACGGTGCGAGGGCTTCAGCCAACATATTCGCACCCTCAGCGTGATTCCTTCCATACGTAAATGGCCCCGGACGGTTTTCTGAATCGGCTTTCACTAAAAAACCACCAAAGTGTGGAATGTTATCATAAATGACTTTAGCGCGGTCTTTCCAAAACGCTTTCACACCATCATCAAGCGGATCTGCCGTTGATAAACCTTTTTCCATTGGTGCTGCATAGTTAATGCTTAAATATAAATCAATCCCATACATACTAAATATATCAGCCGTTTGTTTGACATCAGCTAAATAACGGTCAAAAATTAAGTCAGTCTCATTCTCGTGCACATTCACATTGTTGATACTGATCGCATTAATGCCGGTAGAACTGAGTAGTCTCGCATAATCTTTTACACGTGTACGGTCTTTAATAAATTGATACTGATCATAAAAGAACGACTTCCCCGCATACCCACGTTCAACTTCACCGTTCATGTCATCCCATTGATTGATCATTCTGATTGGGTTTTTAGGCGCTTCTTTCACCCCAAACTGCTCAAGTGGTGTTTTAAGTTGGATCTGCCTTAATAGATGGTACACTCCGTAGAGCACACCTCGGTCATCTCCCGCTGATAAATAGAGTTGTGACTGATCATATGTAATATGAAACGTCTCTTTTCCTTGAGTATCCTCTATCGTAATATGTAAACCATTTTGGTTCGATTGTGTTGTAATTGCTGGTTGAAAGGCACACATTTCTTTTAAACCTAACGATAATTCTGATAGTGCGGCATCTATGATGATCGATGTTTCTTTCACTGTCACAACTGACAGCACAGCTTCTATTTGTTGCTTGTATTCCTCATCTTTCACCGGATTATATTGTAACCAGGCCCGGTAACTTAAGACGTCAGCTTCTGTTAATTGATCAATTAATCTTTCGTTATTCCTTAACAACATTTCTGTCATCCTTTCTATAAAAGAAGCGTACCAACTATTCATCGGTACGCTTTTCGTTTTTTTATAAATTAACCTTTCACGCCACCTATCGTTAACCCTTTAACAAAGTATTTCTGTAAGATGGGTAGACCATAATAATCGGAACGGATACAACGACCGTCATCGCTGCCCGAACAGATTGTGGTGTGACGACATCGACAGTTCCTCCTTGGGAGTTAGCAAACTGACTGGCAGCACCGCCTCCAGAGTTAAAGGCAGCATTTGAGTTACTAAGTACTTTCATGAGTTCATACTGTAAGGTACTGAGCTCTGGTATCGATGAGTTGTAGATAAACACATCAAACCACTGGTTCCACTGACCGACTGCTACAAAGAGTGACACCGTCGCAATAACCGGTAACGATAATGGTAAAGCAATGCGGAAAAATTGAGTGAACTCACCCGCACCATCCATCCGAGCAGACTCGAATAACGTTTCTGGTAAGCCTTCAATAAAGGAACGAATGACAATGATGTTAAAGACACCAATGAGTGTTGGTAAAATATACACCCAGAAAGAGCCGATTAAGTTTAAATCACGGTGTAGTAAATACGTCGGGATTAGTCCGGCGTTCATATACATCGTTAACACAAAGGCAATCGTAATAAATTTCTTTAAGAAAAAGTGTGGACGTGAAATCGTGTAAGCAACCATCGCCGAAGCTAGTACCCCAAGCCCTGTCCCTATCACGGTCCGAAGGACCGACGTTAAAGCCGATCTCATAATGGTGGCTTCAGTAAAAACATGTTCATAGTTATACCAAGTAAAGACACGTGGCAAGAGACGTATGCCTCCTCTGATCGTATCAGTTGATGCATTAAGTGAAATAGCAACGGTGTTAAGTAGTGGATATAGCATCACAATCACAAGAAGGATCATGACTATCACGTTGATCGTATCAAAGATTAAATCATCGATACTACGGCGTTTTCCTTTTAAACGGTTAATCAGTTGCATAAGATCCCTCCTTTAGAATAAGCGTGCCTCGCCAAGTTTATGGGCCACTTTATTGGCAGCAAATAAGAAAATAAATGAAATAACTGTTTTAAACATCCCCGCAGCTGTCGCAAGCGAGAAGTTTGCTTGTCTAAGACCATATCGTAAAACAAAGATATCTAAGTTCTCCGCATAGTCCATGTTCATCGGGTTCATCAGTAAGTACTGTGCTTCAAAACCAGACTCTAAAATGTAACCAATGTTCATAATCATTAAAATAACGACAACCGGCTTAATACCAGGTAACGTAATATATAAAATCCGTTGGAGACGTGTTGCCCCATCAATCTCAGCCGCTTCATATTGTTCTTGGTCAATCATAGTGATGGCCGCAAGATAGATAATGGAGTTCCAACCGACACTCTTCCATACTTCAGATGCTCCAAGTAATCCCCAGAAATATTGTCCGACACCTAAAAACATAATCGGCTCATCAATAATCCCTAAGTTCATCAGTAAAATATTAATAATCCCGTCATCAACAGAAAGGCTGACGATACAAGACCTGCCACGACGACCCAACTTAAAAAGTGTGGCATATAACTAATTGTTTGTACAATACGTTTAAAACCAACGTTGCGTAATTCATTTAAAAGAATCGCTAACGTAATCGCTGTCACAAAGCCTAGCACGAGGTTAATTAAACTCATAGCTAAGGTATTACGCATAACTTCTAAGAAACGATCATCTTGGAATAAAAACTTAAATTGATCAAATCCGACAAATTCTGATTCTTGAAAACCTCGAGCTGGCTTATAATCTTGAAACGCCATTAACCACCCGGAAAGCGGTAAATATTTAAAAATAAATAGCCAAATGAGGAAAGGCACACTCATCAGTAATAATTCTTTTTGTTCCATACTTTTTTTAATAAAATAACGGAAGCCTCTCGCTGACTTTGTTTTTGTTTTTTTCTTAGCAAGGGTACCCGCTACATTGGCTGCATCTGCCATCATGTTTTCCTCCTTTTTTTACCTTAATTTAGAACAGTAAACCAATGGATCATTAGGAAGGGTTTTCTTTACTTCTTTATCTTAACCCTTCAAGGTGTCAATCCCGTTTACTCTTCTAAACTAAGTATGCGTTCGGGATAAACAAGGTGTTATCTATTATTCAATCATGCTTATGAAGAGAGTCAAAGAGTAAGTCAGACTTACTCTTTGACTATTATTTATTAACGATATTGCCAGTTACCTTCAATACGAGCTTTGACTGTTTCAGTAAAGAAGTTTTCATATGTTTCTAAACCATCAAGCGCGCGGTATTCATTAACAAAACTTTCCCATTCAGACTCAAAGTTTGCTGGGTCTGATAAAACAATTTGTGGGTAGTATCGTTTTTGTAATTCTTCTGCACGTGAAGCAAATAATGCCATATCAGAACCTTGCTCAATGTTCGCGCTCCATGCTGGGTACCATGGACGATCTTCCGGTTGACTAAAGAGTTCTGAGAACGTCTTAATGCCATAAGCATCTAAATATTCACGGTCATGTTCATCATAAGTTTCAAGTGCCACTTCTGGTTGACGACGCGGTTCAATAGCGTTCCCGTCAGAGAATGAACCACTTAAACGCGGCCAGTTCCATGAGTATAACGTCATCCCGTATTCATCGCGCATATCTTGATCTTTGTTAAGCTCGACTTGTTCAGCTGTATGGTAGAATCGACCTTCTTCGTTTACAGAGTAATGTGTGCCTTCTTCGCCCCACATGATAAGTCTTTGCGTTTCTTCTTGGATTAACTTGTCCCAGTACTGGATAATCCGCTCTGGATGTTCAGCATTCACTGTAATACCTACCCCGCGGTTTTGAGTGAAAGCCGCTGGTTCTAGGTATTGATCTTTAATGCCTTCTTCTAAGACAATAGGTAAAGCCATAAATTCATGATCTGGATTGCCTGCTTCATCTAACGTTGTAGCGCAGTATTCCATTGCCAGCCATAACCGAAGAAACCGAGCACACGACCAGAAGAAATTTTTGCTAAGAAATCATCGTTGTTCATAACGAACATTTCTTGGTCTAAATAACCTTCTGCATTTAATTCATTTAATGCTTTAAGATACGCTTTTGCTTCATCTTTATCCGCGTATACTGATGCTTCATGTGTATCCATATCAATTTGGACAGAACCATCATTAGGGAAACCTGCTAAGTGGTTCGGTGTATTTGAGAATGTGAAGAAACTTGTATCATACGTTAAACCTGTAAATGGCACCGTTTTCATGCCATCAACCTCAGGATTTTTATCAGTATAATCTTTGATTAAGGCTAAGTACTCATCAAGCGTCGTGATTTCTGGGAATCCCGCATCTTTAAGCACACCACGTTGAATCCAGAAGGCTCCTTGGTCAATGTTTGGATTCGGTACGTGCTCATTAATTGATGGTGAAATCGGAAGATAATAAATATTTCCGTCTGGCATAGTGAAACGATCAATATACTCACTATACATCTCAAGAATATTTGGACCATGTTCTTCTAACAAATCATTTAACGGAATGAAAGCTTCCGCTTCTAACATCATTTCAATCGCATGGTCTGGAATAACTACATCAGGATACTCGCCACCAGCAATCATAACCCCTATTTTTTCCATTAAGTCCCCAACTAAGTATTCAGTTTGGAAGTTAACACCTGTTTCATCTTCTAACATTTTACCAATCGTTGTTTCATTTGAATTAATATCATCGCCAGCTGTACCAATAAAGTAATGATACGTGATAGGTTCATTTGACGTTTCACTTGAACCTCCATCATCTGAAGACGATCCGTTATCGTCACCTGCCGACGAATCTGAATCATCGCCACCACAAGCAACTAAAAACATAAATAAGGCTGATAAGAGTAATACGAGTAGTGCTTTCTTTTTAAACACTTGACTAACCCCTTTCAATTGTTACTTTTTATTTGCTTTTTTGTAAGCACCTTCATTATAGCTTCCCATTTAGCGAAACTCACCTAGGTAAACTATAGCCGAAAGCCAGAAAAACTTTAGGTGAAGGCGCTTACATTTTAAATAACTTTAGATAGAAAACGAAAAGACTATAGGTGGTGTTGCTCATTATAAGATAGAACAAAAAAACTTAACGAGTGACCATAAGAACTATAGAGACATTAAATGATGACACTATGACAGACTTTATTAATATAATGAGTAAGTCACACCAATGGTGTGACTTAGTCTGATACTTTTAAATAAGCTTGTAATTTAGAGTCTTGCATCGGTAAATCAATCGTCACAGTCGTTCCGATGCCTTCTTCACTTTCAATCTTCATTCGGAACTGATCTTTATAGTATAATTTAAGGCGATAATAAATGTTCTCAATACCGACATTCTCACCCATCGTTGCACCATCTTGCAATTCCTTCTGCAGTCGAATGAGTCGCGACTCCGGTATACCTACCCCATCATCTTCAATAACAAAACGTAAACCAAGGGCTGTTTTAGTAATGGAAATATCTATATTACCCGTTCCTTTTTTCGGTTCAATACCATGAAGGGACGCATTTTCAACAAACGGTAAAAAGGATAAATTCGGAATTTCAAAGTCCGCTAACTGTTCATCAACATAGACATGATAGGTTAGACGTTCACCAAAACGATAGCCTTGAATTTCTAAAAAGGCCTGGATAAGACGGACTTCATCTAGTACCGTTACCCAGTTACTCCCCCACTTTAAAGAATTCCTAAAAATACCTGCCATATTTTCAATCATCAGCGCTGTTTCTGTTTCATCTTTCATAATACTACGCATTCGAATAGTCTCTAAAGCATTAAATAAAAAGTGCGGATTGATTTGACTTTGAAGGGCACTTAGTTGGGCTTCTTTTTCTCTTAACGCAAGTTCCTTCTTTTCAAGGTTTGCTTTGAATACTTCATTAAATAGTTCATTCATTTTTCGTGTCATTCGATTAATCTGATTGGCAAGTTGACCGATTTCATCTTTTGATCTAACGTGTGGATACTCCGCAAAATTTTTCTTTTCAATATGACGAGTGTGATCCAAAATATTATTCAACCGACTATGAAACGAACGCGATAAATATATGATTAAAAAGGCTGGTAAAATAAAGTTCATGAGACCAAGCAATAATATATACTTTGTTGAATCAGATAACTCTGCTCTATAAATCGATTCATCGACGACTGTTACGACAGACCAATCTGCTATGTATTGATCGGTAAACATTTGGCGAGTAATATACGGTTCTTTCACGTCGGTATTCTCAGTAAATATTGTTCCTTCTCTGTGGTTTTGATCCGTCGTAAAGAGGACACGGTCTTCTGCATCAAGCAAATACAATTCGCCTTGAATCGAGACATTATGAATCGCATCATTTAACATCCGTTCATCTAACTGAAAATGAATAACGTGTAAATAGTTTTATATAAGGAGAAATAATTGAGTTTCCTATATACATCTAACGATACACCCGCTTCATCCATGGCCGCTAGAATTTGTGGTGTACCGTCATGAGCTAAGCTATTATACCAAACGTCATCGCTATCTTCATTATTTAACATATTCACCCCCCCAGCATACAACATGGTTGGATTAGTCGTATAAAATTGGATGTCTTGAATGGCATTATAGAGCGGAACTGTTTTGCGGTATTGATGAACCACTTGCGTATACCCTTGAATATAATCAACAGGATTTGTGTATGTTGTATCAAAAAACTCATATAACCGCATATCCATATAAAGTGTCGTTGATAGACCAAGTGCTTGATCTATCAACTGTTTGACGTTTTCTTTTGTTTCTTCTGTCATTAAATCAGCGTCTCGCCTTTTTTGTTGAATGAAATTATCACTTGTCGTTTGATAAAAAACAATATTTGAGATAATGATAGGCAAAAGAACAGTAATCATATATACGATTAATAGCTTATTACGAATTTTCAAGTCATTAAATGATTGCCCTATCTTTTTCATCTATCATCCCTCTTTACTTTACTAAGAAGTCTTTTCTTTTAAATATGAAGGTAACACGTTTGAGTTGTTTGCTTTTTCTTCGCCTGACTTTTCTTCTGCCCAAGCGGCCTGTTTTCTTATCATACGATCGACTACCACATGTAACTGTCCCATCAATAAAAAACTAAACGGAGTAATGGATAAAAACGGAATAAAACCCGGAATCATATACAACACAAAGCCTAACACACCCATTGAGGCAACAAGGAGAATGAATGAAACCGGAGCCCCTAAAGCTAAAATAATACTATTCTTAATTAATGCTTTACCTTTCGCCTCGGTTAAAATACGAGTAGGGAATAGATAGAGACTTACCACAATAAATAAAGCTACCCCTATGACCCAACCAACCGATAAAAAGGTATGTTCCAATCCCGTGGCGACTTTTAGATAATTAAAATTAAAGGTTAGGAGATAGACGCCTAACATAAACAGAAATCCGTACCCATTAGCAACAAAAAAATGCTGCTTATAACTTTGCACAAATACCTTAAAGATTGAAAACTGTTTATCACCTTTCACAAACCGCTCCATGACACTATGCGTACTATATAGCGCAGGAAAAAAACCAAACAATCCTAAACCTATTAGGGTTGAAAATAAAAATAACAGTTGGATATAGACAAAGTGCCATAGCCACTCTAATCCTCGATAAAATGATGTAGATACAAATCCATAATTACTTCCCATAATCCGCTAGACGAATCGTCTAGCCTCACCTCCTCAACCTATTTATAACCAATCCTCAATTAATCGCTTGCTGAGTACTTGATGTGGACTGGACTCCACTATTCCAAGCACTAAATCACCTGGTAACTCATAACCAATTGCTTGCCTAAATGCGGTATTTGGCCTAAGTGGTAATAAGTAAAGGTGTTCTTCATTTGTGCGTTCATCTAATGTTGTATAGGGCGATAATGTTTCATCCAATCGGTCACTAAACTCATCAACTGGGGTTAAATAGTAAGCATCTAACATGAGTTGTTCTAATCCTTCATCCACAATAATGACATCCGCTTGTCGGTCAATCATCTCAATCGTTAGACGATCATGGGAGGGTAAAAACATGTTAACATTTACTGAGACACCCTCTGGTAATTCCTCAGCTAATACATCGGTGATATAGCTTTCCATCTCATCGGTAATGGTTGTGGGTACGCTAGAAATAAAACTGACATGAAAGACTTCTGGGTCATGATGGCTGTTGCTATTACCACAAGCCGTTAACAAAACCAGTATCATTATAATTATTAAATATATCATATTTTTCCTTGAAAAAGCGCTGGTCATTTTTTTCACCTACACAATCAAACGAACGACAAATGGTTGGATATACCAAACAAATAAGGTATAGACAACAAAACAAAACACGATAAATGGAAACTGTGCTTTTTGTTTCTTTTTCTGACGTTTTAAATTTTGATAAGCTTTGAAAGTAAACACACTTAGCGCAACCCCAAGCAGCATATGGAGCACGTGTCGATCTGATTGATAGAAATAAAACTGTAAAACGAGAACATACATGATTACAACCATAATCTGTGCCGTTTTTGGTTTCATCTTGTCACTTCCTTTATTAATGTCAGTTTTATCCTACCATATTTAAAAGCGCTTTCATCCAATTGTACTAAAGCGTTTACTGTAAAAACTATAGATTATGTGAATTTCTATAGTTTTTTCACCAAAACCTATAGAACCTCCCCTTAAATTAAAGCGCTTTCTTTTGTAAGATGAACGTAATCCAATGTTATGTTACACACAAGACTAAAGAAGGAGGGTTTATATGACCCGAGGTGCTTTTCATACAAAAGATTATACGAATCGTTTTTTAGCGTTAGGCATTGATCAACAAGCGATTGATGACAAGATTACTGATACGTGGGAACGACTATTCACCGACAAAGACCCTGCGTTAAAAATTTATTTTGAGACAGAGAATGATATGGGGTATGTTGTTGATACTGGCAACAATGATGTGAGAACAGAAGGCCAATCTTACGGGATGATGATGGCTGTTCAAATGAATAATCAAAAAGTGTTTGACCGCATTTGGAAATGGACAAAAACGCATATGTATATGGAAGAAGGTATACACCAAGGCTACTTTGCTTGGTCATGCCAGCTTGACGGCACAAAAAATGCCTATGGACCTGCCCCAGACGGGGAAGAATACTTTGCGATGAGTCTCTTTTTTGCTTCCCACCGCTTTGGTGACAAAGAAGCACCGTTTAACTACGGGGAACAAGCACGCGAGATTTTACGTCGTTGTTTACGAAAAGGACCGAATAATAATGGTCACACGATGTGGGACTTAGAGAACCATTTAATTAAATTTGTGCCTGAGGTTGATTTCAGCGACCCGTCGTATCACTTGCCACACTTTTATGAGTTATTTGGTGAGTGGGCAAACGAAGAAGACCGCGCCTTTTGGAAAGAAGCCGCACGAAAGAGTCGTGATTATATTGCTTTAGCTGCTCATCCAGAGACAGGTTTGTCTCCTGAATATGCCTTTTATGACGGCACGCCGAATCATATTCGTGGCTTTGGTGATTTCTTTAGTGATTCTTACCGCGTCTGTACAAATATCGCCCTTGATTATGAGTGGTTCGGTGATGAAGATACACCTTTAGCTGTCATTGACCGATTGCATCAGTTCTTTAAAGATAAACCGATGGCGACTATCGTCGTTATAAAATTGATGGCACACCATTTGAAGAACCCGCCCTTCACCCGGTTGGTCTCTTTGCGACACTTGCAGCTGGTGGACTAGTGCGTGATACAGCAATCGCTAACGACTATGTCCAAACATTTTTTGAGATGCCGCTTCGACAAGGTGATCGTCGCTACTATGATAACTGCTTATATTTCTTTAGTCTCCTTGCCTTAGCAGGACAATTTAATATGTATTCTAACTAAACTAACTGGAGGTAACAACATGAAAATTTCAAATCCTATTTTAACTGGTTTTAATCCCGACCCGAGTATTTGTCGTGCCGGTGAAGATTACTATATTGCCACGTCAACATTCGAATGGTTCCCAGGTGTCAGCATACACCACTCAAAAGACTTAAAAAATTGGGAACTCGTCTCACGTCCATTAAACCGTCAATCTTTACTTGATATGAAGGGCAATCCAAACTCTGGTGGTGTATGGGCGCCACAACTCTCTTATCATGATGGTCTGTTCTGGTTAATCTACTCAGATATTAAAGTGACGGATGGACAGTGGAAAGATGCGCATAACTACTTAACGACCTGTGATACGATTGATGGGGAGTGGTCTGAGCCCATTTATATGAATTCATCTGGTTTTGACCCATCACTCTTCCATAATCCAAACGACGGTAAAAAATACTTTGTGAACATGGTCTGGGACCCACGTGAGGGGCATCATAATTTTTACGGGATTGTTTTACAAGAATATGATCATGACCAACAACAGCTTGTCGGGGAAAAGAAAATCATCTTTAAGGGCACAGACGTGAAATTAACGGAAGCCCCGCACCTTTATTATATTGATGGATATTATTACTTACTGACCGCCGAAGGTGGGACGAAGTTTGATCACCAAGCGACGATAGCTCGTTCTAAAACCATTGATGGACCTTATGAAGTCCACCCGGAGAATCCACTCATTTCATCCTTTGCGCATCCGCGGATTCGTCTGCAAAAGGCTGGGCACGGCTCACTCGTTAAAACCCATACAGATGAATGGTTCTTTGTGCACTTAACGGGACGTATCTTACCGAAAGAAGAGGAACCATTACTTGACCCACGTGGGTTCTGTCCACTTGGTCGCGAGACAGCGATTCAACGGGTAGAGTGGCGCGATCAGTGGCCTTATATTGTCGGAGGTAACTATCCCAAAGATGAGATTGACGGACCGACTATCCAAGAACAACCGAAACCAAAAGTGGCGGAAGTCGTTCATTTTGATGAGCCGACGTTACCGCTTGACTTCCAGTCATTACGTATTCCTTTAGGTGAAGATATTTTATCACTAACAGAACGTCCTGGATATCTAAGACTTAAAGGGCGTGAATCATTAACATCACTCTTTACCCAAGCCCTCGTTGCGAGACGTTGGCAAGACTTTACTTTTGAAGCAGAAACAAAAGTTGAATTTAATCCAACCACGTTCCAGCAGCAAGCTGGTCTTGTGAATTACTATAACACTGATAACTGGACCTATCTCTATATCACGCACCATGAAGACAAAGGACGTGTGCTCAATATGATGGTACTCGATAATTTAGCGTATGCTCAACCGATTAAGGGTGAGGAGATTGTGTTAGGTGATACCGAAGCTGTGTATCTACGGGTAAATGTTGAGGTCAATGATTATTACTATAGCTATAGTCTGGACGGTGAAACATTCCACCGCATTGGACCAACATTTAAGTCATATAAACTATCGGATGATTACATCCGAGGTGGCGGCTTCTTTACAGGCGCCTTCGTCGGTATGTGCGCCCAAGATTACTCTGGTGAGCGCTTGCCTGCTGATTTTGATTATTTTAGATATTCTAACTAAGGATTATACGTAAAGTAACACCGACTTTGCGTTCAATCATATCCCCCAAATAGAAAGAGCCAGAAGAGAAATCTTCTGGCTCTTTCTTAATAATCGCTTGTTAAAACGGTCCTTTGTTTATTAAAAAAGATCACTTACACTCTGCATGAAATGATTCATTCATCATCAACAGTCAGAACTATTCGCTTATATGATGTTAAAGGTATCTTGCAATGATCTATTGCCTCAACAATACAATGGATCGTTTGTCCTTTTACAGTGTCTGTAGGTATGTTAAATGTACACGCTGTTATTACTTCATCCTGTATTAAATGAGATAGATTCAGTGAATTTGGTGCTGGCACATCAAAAGGATACGTCTGCGTTGCTTCCTTTTCGATGACTTCGTCCAAAGAGATTAGTTCTACCTGGCCTGGGTATGCACCCGCTTCTTCATATTGCCACCAGTTGACCGATAGATGGTGACCATCAGGATCTCTAGCGATTGCTTTTAGAGTAATTGTCTGTCCAGGTGCGACAATGGCGCTTTCCGTATTAATTAATTCAATTATTGGATGGTGATTCGCTTGTTTATATTCAGGCGTTACCGTCCACTGAAGCCTTGCCGCAAAGTCACGTTGACAAGCCCCGAACCAACGAGCAGATGCATAATCTTTAGATGCTACACCATCAGGAGCTATGTCTTTACCGTTTCTCCCTCCCCATCCACCATAGCTAGCGTCTACATGCCCCTCTAGACCGTTGTCTATTAAATTCATGAACATAGAGGTATCTCCTTCTGATATCCATGAACCAGGCTCTTCTATGTCTTTATACCAGAGAGAATACCCCAATGCCTTCAGTTGATTTGCGGTTAAATACTTAAATCCAAAGTAGTCGGTGATATCATTTTTATGCATGTATTTCCCATCTCCCCAGACCCTATAAAACTCACCAAACGGTCCGACACTTGAAATGTTTTCCTTTATCCATGCGGCAGAAAGATAATGGCGATCCTCAGGTTGAACGACGCTTCGCGCAAAATATCCCCAAATCGTTGTCGCCATTTGACGGAATCTAATGTTAGGCCAATTAGGATGAATATACGTTTCATATATACCGTCTTGATCACCAAAAGATTGTATAATCACTTTAGCAGACACCTTATTATAAATGTTCTCCCACTTTTCTGTATGAAGATATCTTTCCTCTATTGATTTAAGCGCTCTCCCTATCGTTGATTGACCTGTTCCAGTTAATACATATAACGGACCAGGCTCATCATCAAGAATAAGACGCATTAAATGCTCTGAGCCTTGAGTACAATGAGATAGATCACCAGGAAAGGCGATATTCCCATTAAATATTCGTTCGCGTAACTCGCTAGGGTGAGGGTAACCTTCAGCGTGAATAGATAGATTTTGATATACCTTAGCGTATATATCAACGGCCTCCTCTATAAAACGGCTATCTTCATCCCATCTCCAACAAGTTATCGGTCCGATTCCAAGATCAGAATGTTCAGACTCCCCTAAAAATCGTGTACCTTGTCCATCTCCCTCCAATGGTAACGACTACTCGAATAGATGATACCTTCTGTGTGAAAATGATTACTATACAGTAGATATCTGACGATCGTATTTAAATCATCAAGTTCTGGATCAAGCATTATGACTGTCCGATGTTTTATATTCGTCGACATATGATCACCTCTTTAAAATTGAACTACCCCCACCTAACATTCTCACGAATGTTTGAGGAAGGGGATTCCATAAGGACACCCTAAAGGGGACCCATGCTCGTTCAACTAAGCATAGGTTTTTCTACTCTCCAACCGTCGCAAACCTATTTTCTCAACATCTGTTAAAGCATGTTGGGGAAATAGTGTGTTCCAGGAACACAACTTGCTTTGGTCAAATCGTTCTGTCTGGTAGAACGCATGGGTTCTAACAAAAGACAGGGTATGCGTCTCTGGATGATAATGAAAGACAAAATTACCTGATTTGGCGTCTTTCCGTCCTGAAATGGTCATCTTACCGTAACGCGCCGCTGCCCAATCTTTCTGCCAACGCTCAGGATGAGCGTGATACGTCTTTTGTGTTAACCGGCCGCGGGCGAGTTCTTACTCCCGAAACACACACCCGTCACTTTGTTTGTCAATTTAATCAATTGTTTTTCATAG
>NZ_BAXD01000006.1:0-130335 GCF_001310395.1 Halolactibacillus sp. JCM 19043 | reverse complement strand
GAGTGAATAAATATTGAAAAGAGGTGATCAAGATGACAAAACTAGAGGAAGAGTTAACGGGTAAAGTTGATAAACTTCTGATGGAGAATGAGTCACTAAAAGCACAAGTAAATTTATTACTGGACAAAATATATGGTCGTTCAAGAGAAAAAGGATCTTATGTAGATGAGAACCAGCTCGCTTTATTTAATGATGAAGATTTAAACATCTTTAACGAACCTGAAATAGCCAGCGATCCTGATTGTGACGAACCAGAGATGGTTGAGGTTATCAAAAAGAAAAAGAATAGAAAATCCAAACATGATAATATCAACAAAACCGTCCCTATCAAAGAAGTGGAATGTCTTCTCGAAGATGAAGCGTGTCAATGTGAATGGTGTAACAGTGAGCTTCGCCCTATCGGACGAGAGGAAGTGAGACGAGAAATAGAATACATACCAGCGACACTTCAAGTGAAGGTATATATTCGTCACGCCTATGAATGTCCAACGTGTAAAGCGGACGGGGCAGATGTCATTGTCAAAGCAAAGACGCCTCAACCTGTTATCCCGAAAAGTGTTGCCTCCCCTAGCGCTGTCGCTTGGTTACTTCACCAAAAATATGAACAGTATATGCCATTCAATCGCCAAAAATCGGAATGGCAACGTGCCGGTATTGAATTAAGTCGAACGACCATGGCAAATTGGGCCATTAAGGTTTCAAAGGATTATTTAGCGCCTTTATATGCGTCGCTTCGTGAGGAGCTACTTAAAAATCATATCTTATTCGCTGATGAAACAACGGTACAGGTATTGAGAGAAAAAGATCGAAAGCCAACATCTAAATCTTATATGTGGCTCTATCGAACAGGAGATCACATCGATCGTGAGATTGTGTTATATGATTATCAACCCACTCGCGGATCGATACATCCTAAAACTTTCTTGACCGACTTTAAAGGCTTTCTTCATAGCGATGGGTATGATGCCTATAACGACCTTCCTAACGTCACTCGTGTTGGGTGCCTCGCACACGTTCGACGGAAATTTCATGAAGCCATCCCGAAGGGAGACGCTCCAGTTACAGCATCTAAGGCAGAAGAAGGTCGTAACTATTGTGATAAGCTATTTAAATTAGAGAAAAACTGGCGCAGTCTTTCCACCGAAGAAAGGTTTAAAAAAAGGCAAACAGAGTTACGCCCTGTCTTGGAAGCATTTTTCACGTGGGTAGAAGGGGCGCATGTGCTGCCATCCTCTTTATTAGGTAAAGCTATAACGTACGCTAAAAATCAGAAAGAATATCTAATGAATGTTCTATTAGATGGGGACTTACAGTTATCTAACAATTTAGCAGAACGTAGCATACGCCCTCTCGTTATGGGAAGGAAAGCCTGGTATTTTTCAACGAGCACCGACGGTGCTCTATCAAGCGCGATCACCTATAGCATCATACAGACAGCTAAATCTAATGGCCTTGATGCCTTCAAATGCCTGACCTATCTATTTGAACAAATGCCTAATACGGAAAACTTTATGGATGAATCAGTTATTAAAACTTTCTATCCATGGAATCCCGATGTTCAGGCAAAATGTAAATAGCCTTTACTACACTTAACATTGTAGCAAAGGCTATTTGTCGTGCCGACCTACCTGATGGATTGGCGCTTACGATTAAAGAGGTTAGCTTTTTTTGGGGTTAAGTTCGCTCGTTGGATTGATGATAATATGAACCAAGTAACTGTCGCCACTCTCGTTGTTTCACTGTCTTAAGCTCAATCAAAGGTTTAAAAAAAGCTGTCACAACTGGACTGGATAATAAGAGGACGAGACTACCACTTATAACAATCGCCCCTAGAAGCGTCACTAGTCCTTCGATTTGAAAGAGCTCTAAACGCCGCATCGTTTGGATGAATAACCCGTGCAGTAAATAGACATACAATGTTTTTTGACCCATTTTTGAATACGTTACCGCTTGTTTGGGCACAACCGTAAAGAACAGAAAACCTAAAATGATGGCGCCCAAATAAATAAATCCGCGAGAAACAATACCCAACACCGGTACGCCCATTGCCTCGTATGAGGCCGAACCAAACAAAAGCTTCACAGGATAGTCAAGAAATAGATGGAGACCAACGATACTAATGATCAGTATACCTGCAAGTTTCGTATGGGTTCTATCAAGTAAGTGAAAAAGCCATTGTTTGTTGACATGGTACCCAAGTAAGAAAAACGGGAAAAAGACAAAAGTACGTGACAAGCTATACACATGGCCAATCGCATCGATGTAACCGACACCTAACCCGATGCCAAAGGCAAGTAGTAACCCTAACGTCTTTGGTAACCGTTTAAACACAGCGAGTAAAAGATGCCAGCTGAAAAGACTCAACAAAAACCACAGTGACCAGTTAGGCTCCATCATCGTTTTGACAGACTGGCCTTCAAAATAATTCATGACATTATAAAGCAGTTGAAACAGGACATAGGGCATAATTATTTTTTTCATTAAGTTTTTAAAGTAGACGAGATCCCATTTCCCTTTCGCAAAAAAGCCACTCACAAATATCATTGCGGGCATATGAAAAAGATAAATCGTTTGATATAGCGCCATCAAAGGTTTTGAGTCAGCAGTCGATGGTTGAATCACGTGTCCGAAGACGACAAGAAAGATCAGTAATACCCTTGCATTATCAAAAAAGTCCTCACGTTTCATTGGTTTCACCCTTAATTCAAAAGTTAATATAATTATTAATTCATACAGGACATTTATTAACTGTACTTTAACATCATATATATTATAATACCTGTTCAGAAATCATTAAATAACCTTAAAAGAATTGTTAGTGAAATGTGACATCATTGTCGTAATCCGATATGTTTTTATCACTTCTTCGTCATATTAGTTATCTATTTGTAATAAGAAATCTTCTTCTAATAAAGGTTCTGCATTATTTCCATATGGGTGTGCATGGAAATATTCCCTTATAATATCATTATATAAATAATTACCCAACGCTAATATGATCATCCCTTGGTCCAATGCTAAATAAGAGTGGGTTACTTCCTCAGTCAATAAATTAATTGAGTCATATAAACCGTAATCTCCATACATGTCCTTTTCCTTCATTATTTTAAAACTGTTCTTTACCGACTCATCATCGTAATCTATTGCTAGTATCGCAGCATGTGCTGTCATAGTTGCTTGGTCATCATAACCGCTCATTCCTAGCTCTTCTACACCAAATTCACTGTAACCATCAGGTATAGCTGCTGGCGAGAACCCGAACAAAGGATAACCTTTTTGTTCTGAATAATTTTGTTGCAATTTTACATGTTGATAGTTATTCGCTCCTAATCCTTTTTCCGCTAACTTCTTTTCATTTATATAAAGTCCTGGCATAAGAGCTTCAAACATACTTCCGCCCCAACTAGGTACAAAGCGTTCTTCTCCCAATTCATAGTATCCTTGAAACATTTGTGTGTTTTCTTTTTCAACGAATTTACCTTTAGGCACCTGTCGCTGCCAATCAAACTCCTCCGGGGCAGTTCGATCCAATTTCCACCAGTGATCAGAAGGCACATCTTCTTTTCCGATAGCCACATAACTAGCCATTCGTGTTTCAGAATATAGCGTACCGTAATGATGATTTGTATACTGATTTTGTTCAACATCAAAACCACCATATAGTCTATCTATGTTGTTATCATATAAATAGCTATAATCCATTTGATTAATTAAATCATTTGCATGCGATTCGAGGTTATAAAAATATTCAGCCGAGACCATTAAAGCTGCAGTTAACCAACCATTATCTACTGAAGATATAAACTTTCCCCAGTCGGTCATTTGTTCCTTTGAGTCAACAACGTACCAATTATAAAACAGTCCGTTCCATCGATCGAGTGAGTCTAGGGTATTTAACACTAATGCTGTTTTTTCTTCAGCTTCTTTATAATTTATTAATTCGGCTTCTGCAGCAATAACCAAACTCGATAAATACATTGCTATATTTGTAGGAGATGTTTGATTATATGTTTTAACATCATTCTCTTCAATATCTATACGATCTCTAGTTAAGCCTGTCTCTCTATTCGTATGATCATCAAAATAGCGATAAGTATCTTCTAATAGAACATGCATTGCTTCATCCTTATTATAAAACTGATATCTCATCATCATAATAATGACAACGAACAGCGCGAATAGGCTGATATTAAATATTTAATTTTCTTACTCATTAAAAATATACCACCTTTCATTTATTACAAATGTTGCTTTGACTGGATAATGATCACTCATAGCAGCATCCTTGCTTACGTTATGACAAATTTGATGTGCTTTTAAATCGACTAATGATACGCGGTAAAATAAATGATCAATAGCATCACCAAATATTTCTCCTGTATAGTTATGAAATGTTGTTAATGAATGACTATCACCATGATAAATTGAGATATACCCATTTTCATTCATTTTGTTCTTTAACTGTGTATTAAGTTTCATATTAAAATTACCACCAACAATGACAGGTATATTATTCGGTATAAGTTTTGTTATTTCTTTTAGTAAAATATTTAATTGTTTATTTCTAACCTCTTTATCTTCGTGTTCGAGATGCGTATTAAACACGGCAAAAGATTGCGGCTGACTCTTCGATTCGAATATAGCCCACGTACATATTCGCGGAAGTACGTATTCATTAATACGACTTTCTTTTTTATCCGTTGTATCGGATAACCAAAAGGTACCTTCATCGATTAGTGACAAACACTTTTTTTGATAATAAATCATACAGGATTCATCATCAATCGCACGTGGTTCAGCCACTTTACAGATTTCATCAAGGTAATCCATCAAATCATTATGCATCACCTCAGTACCTTCTTGAGTTAAACAAATATCCCACTCGCTATTAAACAAAAACTCACCAATGATTACTTTACGTTTTTGCCAAGCTGCTACGCCTGTCTGCCCATAGTTTACGTGAAGATTAAAAGTTATAACATTAACCATTAAAGTACTCCTTTCCATCCATGACTAGCTAAGATTAACACGGTAAATAAAAAAGGAGCTAAGCTCCTTTTCTACTATCTCTGAATAAAGATATCGACAACATTATCTTCTTTCATCAACAACTGTAATAATTCCTTTTTATCGACTATCAATCCACCAGATCGGTATGGACTTTGTTCTTTTTGAACGGATACAGTTCGACCGTTCACAATTAAACCGGACTTATCCGCATTTAAGTGATATTTAAAAATAATAGGGGTTCTATATATATTAAATTGAAACTCTAAACCATCTAAGTGATCTGGTAAGATAGGGTCAATAACTAATCTATCCTGCATTGGGCGAATACCTAATGCATGAGAGATAAGTTGATTCAAGTATATACCAGGTCCGCTTGAATAAATTCTCCATCCACCTTTTACAGCACGTTTCCCATTTCTTAACTCATGAAAGTTCGCTTGTGCTTCATAGCGATCATTAAACTTACCATCTGATGAACTAAAGTAAGCATTACTTTGTCGTAATTCGGCGTTAGGTACAACCGTTTGAATCCCAATTGGATTAATCTTTTCTAGACTTGACCATACTTCATTCTCTTTACCTAATTTCGCCATTGCTTCTGCATAACGAATGTGTGCATGAACGTATTGTAAGCCGATTTCACGACCGAAATTAGCTGCTGTTTCTGCACGTTGGAAATGAGTGTTCACTCCTCCCTGGTAATTAGCTGGACGATTCATTAACCTTACACCATCTGGGCAAGCTAAGTGTTCTTGAATTAATTGATAATTTCTATCTGCTACTGACTTTGGCACTAGTTCACTTATGATACTTCGTTGCATTGGTAATAAGCGATAGTGAATCCCAGTTGTCTGATCATCGGGATGTAACATAGGTACCGGATTGTTCGGATCTTCAAGATATAAAAATCCTGGAATCACATCTGTACTAAGCATATATTGCTCAAAATCATTTTTGATTTTATTAGCCAAATCACTAAATTCTATGGCCTTCTCTTCATTAAAGCTTGAAAATACTCTTTCTAGTTTCGTCATTGCTTGATAAGTTAGTGCAACCGTCCAACTCGACACCATATATTGCTTTAACTGTTGATTAGCTGGTTGCAATGTGTCATCCCAATCACCATCTCCATATGAAGATAATCCTGTGCCATGTAAGAAATGTGCTCTGATATATTGAATTTCTTTTTCTAAATGATTCATAACTGAGTAGGATTCCTTAGTAAAGTTATGAGTCCCTCTTACCGTATACGGCACCTTCTCATCTAAAATAGAATAATCACCCGTCTTTTCCAAGTAATCACCAATAACCTTAAGTGGCCAAACAATAATATCACCATGGCTTTCTCCTGATTTAATATGATGATACCGGTCAAACATAAACCACTGTGGCCAATTACCATCATCTTCAAATTGATGCTTGAATATATTTAAAATGATTTCTTTTGTTGTATTATAATTTTCAGTCGCAAGGAAATACTCTATTGGCCCTTGGCATACATCACGCGTTCCCCATGCAGCTCCACTATATTGTTCTAACCCATGCGGCACAGAGAAGTGTACAAGCATATTATGTGTGTACCAATAGGCGAGGGCATTAACTTTCTCTATATGATCTAGACGTTCTCCTTTTAGCGTTAAATCAAAGTCATTTAATAATTCTTTGTAATACTGTTTATATGTTGCTGTTTTCTCCTCGAACGTATCGTTTGATACTGATTCGAACGTGCCGTCTAACGTCCCTTGAATAGTAATGGTGAATGCATCTGTTGCTGTTGTTTTTAATACAACAAGTGAACTCTCATGTTCATAACTATTTTCTACAAAAAATCGTCCATCATATACGTCGTAATGAGCCCCTTCCACTTTAAGTTTGTAAGACAGCTGTGGATAAATTGTTGCGCTATCACTCGTTTGAGTAGCCTTAAAAATTAATTCTTTATCTGTTGTTTCCATAATGAATGATTGATCGTGTTCATTTGTGTTCATCGTTACTTGGTTTGTCACTAAATAACGATAATCTTTTCCTGATTCAGAACAAACTTCAAGTTTCACGCTTTTATCATTTAGCGAGGTATAAGCAGTGACAACAATGACATCTTCATTAATCTTATATGTCCAGCGAGTAAAATTTAAACCAATATGATAGCTGGACGGTACTGTCATTAAACGATAGCGTTCACCATCATTTAGATAGATTCGCTGACCCGATGCCTTCATAATATTTAGCGCATTTCGTTGATTCGAAATCCATTTATTAAAATTCGTATTACCTAATACCAATTGTGCATTGAATAAACCATACATAAATGTTGTAGATGTGATTGTTTCATCTGTTACATGGTCATTCCGATTACCCATTAATATGTGCCCGTGCGGACGCTCTACTAAACGTTCTTTTGCCTTTAACACTATATGTTCGTAATCTTCAGTAAAAAAGGCAAGAAGTTCCCCATCGTTTATTTCTTCTTCAATCCTTCTTGGATACAACTGATTAATTTCTTCCTTAGTTAAAGTATCGCCAATAATAACTTCACCTATCTGATTATTTACTTTTGGTGAACTATGGTAGAGTAATGGCGATGTGTTGATATTAAGTCGCTCATAAATAACTTGTACTTTATCATTTTGTAACGGATTAGTTACTGCGTCAGGATAGTCCCCTTTGATATGTCCATAAAAAACAAAGGAAAGTTTATCATTTGCGTTAGTTTTTTCTGTTTGTAAAGCTGTGTAAGCAAATTCATATTGATATACTTCATTTGGTAGATTCTTTGTTAAAGCGTGAGGAATATTCGTTTCTTTATAATCCAAACCAAAAAATTGAAAACCATCTGTCGCATATCCAACAATGTTATTTAATGATCCTTGCTCTAAATAAGGATTACCGGTTGATTGCCCTTGATTTTGACGAGAACAGACAACATACCCATTATCTTTTTCATAAACAGAATGATCAATATATTGTGAAACATAAGCTTCATTATTTCTAACTGCTCCTTGGTCTCCAATCCCCACATCTTGACCATACATGATATCAATCGTGCGACCGTCATTATCGACATTGACAGTATAAAACCATGTATCTTCTTCACCGATTTCTAAAGTAACTTGATAATTAAGTCCCGCTACTTTGCCTTTATAAATAGCGTTCATCTCAGTCAAGCTAAATTCTGCTCCTGCTTTCGCTCCTAAAAGCGGATAACTTTTTATCTTGTCATCATGAATACGAAGGTAAAGCTGATTTAAACTTCCGTCCAGAGGATTGCTAATCCATTGATTAATCATAATTGATTTGTATTGGGCTTTCTTAATATCACCGGTGGATAAAAACTCAAAAGATACGTCACCTTTTTTTAATAGTAATGATTGATGTGTCATATTAATTTTCCTCGCTTTCCATTTGATATTTAAATGAGGCTTCTAATGTATTAGCTGATGATGTTCCTGCAAAGACCGAGAACTCTCCGTAATCTGAGGAATATCTTAAGTCACTATGTGTGTAACGAAGCATTTCTTCACTTATAGTAAAAGTAACAATTTTTGTTTCTCCAGGTGCTAACCGAACTTTCTCAAATGACTTTAATTCTTTTAATGGCCTGATAACTTCACCTACACGATCTCTCACATACAGTTGCACTATTTCGTCACCTAATCTTTCTCCAGTATTTTTAACAGAAATACTAACGTTAATTGTTTCGTTATCCGTTAATACAGGTTGTGATAAATTAAGATTGTCATATGCATACGTTGTATAGCTTAATCCATAGCCAAAAGGATAACGCGGCTTATTGGGTCCATCAATAAATTTAGACACATAGCGATTATGTGGATTATTATGATCATAAGGACGACCGGTATTATGATGATTATAATAGATGGGTATTTGACCAACAGAATCAGGAAAACTCATTGTTAATTTTGCTGATGGGTTTTTATCTCCGACCAATATTCTACCAATTGCAGATCCGCCACATGAACCTGGGAACCAAGCTTCCACTACTGCTTTAGCAAAAGGAATAACTCGTGTTAAATCTAATGGACGACCATTGATTAGTACGACAATAATATTCTTATTAACTTCATGAATTTTCTTTAATAACTCTAACTGGACTTCTGGTAATTCTATCTTACTTCTTGATCCGCCTTCACCGCTCATGTCAGAACTTTCCCCTAAGGCTAAAATCACTTTTTCGACTTTTTTGGCCACCTCAATAGAACCTAACATCTCCTCTTCATCAATAGCATGAATCGATTGAATCGATTGAATCGATTGAGTATGAATAGGTTTTGAAAGGACTTTATTCATTCCCATTGCTATTGTTTCCACATCATCTCTATCACCAATCCACGACCACGGTCCAAGTAAATCTTGACTTTCTGCAAATGGACCAATAAGTCCTACATCATCGTCTTTTTGCATTGGAAGAACGCCATCGTTTTCTAACAAAACAATAGACTCTTCTGCCGCTCGCCTTGCAACTAGACGGTGTTCTTCTGAAAATATAATGTCTTTTGCTTTATTTTCATCCAAGAAACGGTAAGGGTTCTCAAATAGCCCAAGCGTTTTCTTTAAGTTCAATATACGTCGTACGCTTTCATCAATCCGACTTTCCTCTATTGTTCCTTCTTCAATTAACTCTTTTAGATAACTCACATAAGTGCTAGTCATCATTTCAATGTCTACCCCAGCCTCAATTGCTAAGGCTGCAGCATTTTTCTCATCTTCTGCAACACCATGAGGGATTAACTCTCGTATAGAACCCCAATCTGAGATTATTACACCATCAAATCCCCATTCGTCTCTTAAAAGATGTCGCATTAAATCTTTATTACCTGAACACGGCTTACCATCAACCGTATTAAATGCCGTCATAACCATTTGAGCATTTTCATCTAGAGCAGCTTTATAACCTGGCAAATACACCTCTCGTAATTCTCTTTCTGACATATTGACAGTATTATAATCACGTCCTGCTTCAATAGCACCATAGGCAGCAAAATGCTTAACACAAGCAGCTACTGAGTATTTAGACGTTTGAATATCCTCTCCTTGAAATCCCCTGACAAATGCTTTAGCAAGTTCACTATTTAAATAAGGATCTTCTCCTGTTGATTCCATCACTCTTCCCCATCGAGGATCTCTAACTAAATCGACCATCGGTGCAAATGTAACATGTATACCTGAAACAGCAGCTTCTTTTGCTGCTATTTTAGCCGTTTCCTCAACTAGTCCTGGATCAAACGAACAACTTAAAGCTAAATTATGGGGGAAAATCGTTTTATACCCATGTATGACATCCGCCATAATAAGTAATGGAATTTTAAGACGATTGGTTTTTAAATGTGATGCCTGAATATTTTTAATTTCAGATGCACCTGAACCACCTAATACTGAGCCACTATTGTGTATCGTACGATTGCTAATGCCTAACTCACTCAATGGACCCGTAATTTCTCCTTCATGACTAGCTCCATCAAATAAAAAGGCAGCTAATTGCATCAACTGATCAATTTTTTCATCTAACGTCATTTGCTTGAGCAATACATCAATATCCATCATACTCCTCCTCGTTTTGAATCGTTTCAAATTTAATGGTTTGCTAAACCTCTAAGGTAATTCTTTAGAGGTTTAGGTACTTTAATCAAAGTACAGAGTCAATGTTTCAACTTCTTTGTTGTTCTTTAACGTGAAAATATATTCATTATCTTGTTGTTCCTTGTTAATTTGGGAACTAGCACTTACTTTGTTTGTTGTTGTCATTTTTATCTTTATATCTTTTAATTTGGTGTCAAATGTAACATGCGCTGAGTCATAGCTGATTATTTCACATGTACTATAATGAATACAGGTAGCATCATTTATGTTAAAGTTAATCGGTAACATAACACCTTCATAGCCTTCTAATTTTAACAATTCACCATCGAATAACATTTTTTCGCGTTCTAGCAAATGACACGTTTTAGCATAAGCTTCAAGATTCAATACATGAATAAATCGTTCATCTTTATCCCTAACCGACGTTGTGAATATACCATGATGTCGATAATCATGAGTAAGGCGTGGCTTAACTCCCAAATCTTCCAAAATGGTACGGAAGAATTCGAGATCTGTTTTGTAAGGTGTCGTAAGAACGGTTACATACCCTTTTTTAAATTGCGTCTTAAATCCAGCGTAATGATTGGTACCAGCAATTTTAATAAGAGGACTCTGGCCATCAAGTAAAAACCCTTGAGCAAAATACGTTCTTAACTCTTTCTGGTTTACATCATCAACCCTTTGTACGGATAAATAAAAGTGCTGATTCGCTTCGTAATTTTTTTCAAAAGTGACTCCTAATGCTTGAATAAGTTTATCACAAGGTCGACCTTCCATATCATACCTTGGCAACTCACCGTAAAAGAGTGCGCGACCTCCTTCAGCAATAAAAGCAACTAACTTATCTTGTATAACTTCACTCATGTACTTGGCACTAGGTACCACAAGCACCCCAGCATCCTTAACATCAATGGGGCTATTTTGTATGTCAATGCCGGTAAACCTATAACCTGAGAGAATTATGCTTCGCGCCAACAGCTCCCAACTTGCATGCGCTCTATTACTCGTTAAATTACCAATAAACGCTTTCTCAATATCTGAATCAGGGTAATGATATTCTGTCATATAATAATCAGGAATAAAAGCAAAATGTAAATCATCATGTTCTTCATTCATTACAGCTAACTTATCCTTTACCGCTAACATCCTTTTAATTGACGTAGCCATCCGATCGAAAGTATAATTTTTCTCACCTTCAGGTGAAATAGGTGCAGCAAAACCATGTCGTTCACCAGTCGTCGCAATACGATCATTCCCATCAGACATAGGTCGTTGTAATTTACGGTTATAACCACCAGCCATTAAATAATAATTTAATAGTCGATTACCTTGAGCAATACTCATCCTCGTTTTTAAATCTGCAGCAGAGGGATCATAGCGCCCCGTTAACGTTTCTCCAAAATTGCCGTCACCGCAATTAAACTCCGCTGATGTGAGTGGTTGGTCGTCTAAATGAACAGCATCCATCATTCCATTAATTAAATATAAATCTTGGAAAGTTGTCATATCTAAGTTGCCAAAATAATGATCGGAGCCAGAAATATAGCCGGTTTCTTGAGTATAGCTCTCATATAGTTGACTAATACCAATAGGATAAGTGAAACCTCGCCCTCCTCCAGTTCCATGAATGTTGACCATAAACGGGACACCAGATACTCCACACGATTCAGCAAACCCTCTTAAGATACGGACATACTCACTAAATCGCTGGCGCATGTAATAACCTAAATCTTTATGTAAATCGAGAGGATTCACATGTTTTGGTGCTCTTATTTCTTGTTTAAATGTATCAAAAGATTCTTCAATAAAAGGATAGCGCTCGGTTAATATGTTTTTGTTATAGCTTTTAATCAAATATTGTTTAAATTGCTCTAACACATGATCTGTCAAATCTGGATTATTGCTGACCCATGATAACATACCTATTTCATTATCAAGCTGGACAGCGATAATATTACCACCGTGATCATGAAGTCTCGGAACAACAACTTTAAATACCGCTTCATACCAGCGCTTAACTTCTTTTAGAAAATTAGGAGCAAGATAGTCAAGAGTAACGGTTGTGGCTTGATTATCATCATGTTATTGGTATGACCTCTGGGTACTTCTCGTAAAGCCAATACGGAATTCCGTCATTTTTCATTTCAGCCATAATAAACGGACCAGGACGAACAAAGAAATACAAATCATGGTCGTTAGCTAAGTCAATAAATGCCTTTAAATCATGTTCAGGGAATTGTCGACCTTCCAAATCAATATCCCCATATAATTCTTCGTGTACAACCCAAGGAATATAACTGGAGACCGCATTACAACCACTCTCTTTTAATTGTTCTATTCGATTTCCCCACTGATCACGAGGTGTTCTAAAATAATGAATTTCTCCTACCATTAGAAGTTCTGGTTTGCCATCAATAATGATTTGTTTTTGTTTAATTTCAATCATGATTCAACCCTCACTTCCTTTTTTTCAAAACCTAATCTATCAATTGCCTTATTAATGAGTGGGTGTTGCATGTAATACTTCCATGTCGTACCGTGCAAGTAATTATCAATCATCAATAAAGAAATACCTTTATCTATGCCAATAACGATATCCGCATACCAAGTTGGATCAACATCTTCATTGTAAGCATCAAAAAATCCATACTTACCAAATAAGTTGGGGTGCTGATGGTAATAGTAATTAATAGCTTCTTTTACCGCCTCAGGAGTGAATACTATTGAACCAATCGCACCACACGGCGGTACCGTTCCATCTAGTTGCATTTTTACTTCATCATAATACGGAGGTGTACCAGGTACAATATAGCCATTAGGTCCTTCACAGGCAGTTAAGCCCAAGCATTTTTTTGATATGTTTTAAAATTATCTTTTTGATCTATTGAGAATGCCCGACTTGCTTTCGATGCAACAATAGAGTTTTCAAACCAATCTATACCATCTGGATCTAGATAAGACCCAAAATCAAACCACGCATGTGAAAACTGATGTGTAAATAAAGCGCCACCAGGACTATTATAAAAAGTATAGGTTTTATAAGTTAATAAACGCCTTTCAAATCCTTCGTAAATTATGGTCGGAACTGAATATGTTGGGGAAGCAACTCCTAAAAAATATTGCATCATCTGTTCAGCGTACATATCCCAGCGACCAAACCCACCAGTTTCTTCATGATAGCCCATATAGTAGACGTTTTCCTCACGATTATAGTATTTTTTCCAATCCACTCTTTGATAGATTTTTTGAAAATAAACTTCAATGTCTCCACCAAAATAACTTGCCCCTGTCAAAGCGCCATTAAGAAAAATACTCGTATCAATTATAGATGCACAATCATGAAAATGTTGATTCCTTTTACCTGTATTCATATTAACAAAATGATAAAAGAAACCATTTGCGTGCTCTACATTATGATAAAAGCTATACAAGGTCCCTTTCACACGATCATAAGCCTCTTCATAACTTATCCAGCCCCGCTCTACACCAATAACAAACGCACTTAGACCAAAGCCTACTGAAGCAATACTTGCAACATCTTTGGCTTTTTCACTCGTTTTATCTCGTATTAATCCATAACCAGGACTCTTTAAATCCGTATTTGCTTCTTCATAAAAGAATCGAAAGCTACGCCTCGCTTCTTCTTCCAATATTGCTCTTGCATCCATATATAAGCTCCTTTTTATTTACTCTCCTGTGATTCCTGAACGATCGACACCTTCTACGAACCAACGCTGGGTAATAAAGTAAACAACTAACAGAGGTAAGATACTAAGCATAGTTCCTGCCATGCTAATCCCTTCATTAATATTTACATTAGAGCCTCCGAGGTTCTGAGCATTCATTTGTTCATATGAAGCATTAAAGCGTTGTAATTCTAACGGTATTGTTGTTAGCATATTGCCAAAGAAAGTTGCCGCCATTGTTGTCTCATTCCAATACCAAACAAATGAAAACAGAAAGGAAATGATAAAGGCTGGGATTGCCATTGGAACAGCAATTCGAATAAAAATTTTATAATAACCAGCCCCATCTAAATACGCTGCTTCTTCCAACGATTTTGGTAACATTCTAAAGAATTGATAAAATATTAAAATGAAGATCGCACTATTCAATCCTTGTCCAAATGCTGCTGGTAGTAAGAATGATTGTATATTCCCAATGATACCTAAATCATTAAAAAACACATATCGAGGTATCATTAACACTTGGGGTGGAATAACAAACGTTGCTAGTACTAAACCGAATAAGGTACGTTTAAATGGTAAATCGAATCTGGCAAATCCATACCCGATTAAACTAGCGACTAAGGTTTGAGCTAACGCTGGAAGTACCGTAACATACAGTGTTACACCTAATGTAGAAGAGAAATTTAAAACGCGATAGGCTGTTTCATAGTTTTCAAGATAAAACTGTGAAGGTAACCAAGTAATCAACGGGTTAAGTAAATCTTCTAAAGTCATGAAACTATATGACCCCATATGAATCATCGGGTAGAGATACACAAAACCAATGCCAACAAGCAAACTATAGATAAACAGACGTGTGATTATGCCTGTCTTTACATTTGACCCAAGGAGGAGATGTTTTATTCCTTGACGATAATTATGTTTCTTCGGCATTTTTTGACTAACAACTTCAATTCTTTTCAAATCTCTCACTCCTTAGCTATATTTTTTATTTGTTCTTAACGTTAGCAAACCAACAACGATAAGCAATACCAGTGCTATTACTCCAAAATAAATCCAAGATAATGCCGAAGCATATCCGAACCCTGTATTAATTTGAAACATATTACTCTGAATGTGATTTACAACAGGGTTAAGCGCAAAAATAGAATAGGTTACGACGGTATAAATAACATTGATGATAATGATTGGAGATAAACTTGGTAAAGTTACTTTCCAAAAACATTCCCAACTAGATGCCCCATCAATTTTTGCAGCCTCATATATTTGACGATCAATCTTTTGCAGCGCTGCTAAGAAAATCAATATTTGAACACCCGAAAACCATAAGATGAAAATTAGATTGTCCATCAAATAGATGATTGTTGAGTTAAAATAACTTTCGCTATTGTTTAAAATGACATTAAATATCGCATATTCCTCAATCGAGGGTATAGCGGTAACACCTTGGGCCATTAATTCCTCAATAACTGGCCCTGATGTAATAATAACCGGTAAAAAGAAGATTGTTCGAAATAGCCCTCTGAACTTAATGTTTTGATTTAACAGTAAACCAATAATGAGTGAGAATACTAAAATAATTGGTACTGAGATAAATAACTCTTCGAGATAAGTTAATAATTCTTGGGTAAATAAGGCGTCTACTGTAAAAGCATAACTGAAATTATCAAAGCCTACGTAATCAGTTACAATACCTTTAGGTGTAATTCGCACTTGTTGAAAACTCAGAAATATTGAATACCCTAAAGGGAAAACAGTAAATACCGCAAATCCAAGAAGCCAAGGAAGAATAAACGAAGTACCGATTAATTGTTTTCCGGTTTTTAGTGATACTTTCATTTATTCTTCACCTCCTTCTATAACAATAAAATCTTTCGGTGCTATACTTCTATTACCAACTGACATCTGAGAATCATTATAGTTGACGATAATAGCTGTGCCATTCGAGTATTCTACTTCAACTAATCCTGTTGCGTGTACTATTCTATTCATAATTGTTTCACCTTGGACTGGTTCTAACGCTTCAGCGATTAAGTGATAACTCATAACAATCTCATCTTTCCAGTCACTGAATTCAGAAGTATATAAATCTTTTGATCCAGAATTTATTAATAAGTTTGATGGTGCTTCCGTTAAATAATAAGATGGATAGGCACCGTATTCAATCATTCTTAAAAGGTCGTCTGTTCCGTTCGCATTAAAATTACTAAACGGAGCGTAGTAAGGGATATACCTTTTAATACTGTTTGTAAAAACGGTACGGTATCGGTAGTAAAAAAATACCCTGATGAATAAAGTGAAATATCTAGATAACGTTCTGTCGCCTTAAACAAATAATCGTTTGGCTTATATAACGCTGTCTTCATCCTTGTTGTTCAACACTTATTAACATGTCTTGCCAGATTTTTTGATGGTCCAGTCTTGTAAAGTAATCATCATTAAAATCAGAGTATAGCGTCGATGCATGAGCAATCGCTAGATGTTCTATCCCTATCGCCTCATACTCTTCTAGGTCTGAATCTAACATTTCTTTACTTTTCTCAGGGGATAAATAAACATAACGATAATCTTCATCTGTTCCATTAATTGTTTCAGCATTAATTTTGCGAGCCACATCTTGTCGAGGTGAATATCCACCTGCGTTTCTATAAGCCTTTAAATAATCGGTATGAAAATACATGGGAATATCTTTATCATCTAAAAATGCTAAAGTTTCTTCAATTTCATCATCCGAGGCAACCTTGTCCTCTACTGGGAACTTTTCTGGCAAGGCCCCCGTTAAACCTTTATCAAACCATCCTTTATATATGGTAAAAATATCTGCGACACCTTCACTCTCGAGTTGTGTCACCATTGACTGGATTGAAGTAATGGGTGTCATTTCGAATACACTATCAAAAATCAGACCCGGTTTATGTTCACTTCCTAAAAACTCTAATCTCACATCAAATTTGTCTTCTTTTTCCTCAAAAATATTTTGATCGATGAGTTTATCTTGATAAACTTTTGCTAATCCGGTATAAGAAGCTTTTTCACCTTCAACAAATGATATACGTTCTGTTATATCGAATTGATTACGGTCTTCTTGAATCGTATTGTAGCCTTCCATACTTTGATTGGTTGGCTGGAAATAACTATACCGATAATTATACCTTGCTGTTATCCAGTTGAAATCTGTTGATACACCAGCTGGATAGACAAGAAGATTTGCGTATGAGGCACCTGATTCAATCACATTAAGAAAACCATGTTGACTTACTCCATGAACTATCCCATACAAAGGTAAAGATAAGTGATTTGTTTCATTAATTACTCCTGCCTCTTCTTGTTTTTGCCTTGAAAAACCTAAGTCCTCTCCATAAAAAGCAGCGCTGAAGTGATTGCTCACCCCTGAATACTCATCCTTGAATCGCATTAATGCCCCACTGCCATCAGGTATTACCGCATAACCCGGAATCGCATCATTTTCTACAGCACCTAAGAATGGATAAGCCATAAGCGTCACTAATTTATTCTCATTTTCACTTATTTTCTCATTAGGAATATGCACGATAACATCATCATTTTCCAATGTCACTTCAATCGCAAGTGATATATCTGATGCAGCAAAATCAACGACAGCTGCAAAACCATCATCAATAAGTGATAGTGTAACTTCTGATGATTCAGACAAGATACTTTCGGTGTCACTCCCACCATCTGCAGTTTGATAATCAATAGTCAAGGCTGATTGAGCTTGATTTGTCCAAGTCGTGTTAAGGTTATATTCCTTATCTGGTGAGAGACCTGACTCGAATACGTAGCCAGATTGTTTATTTTCAACTTTAATTCCTAAAGATTCTTTTTCTACATAAAGTGCTAATTGATCGTTTTCCGCAACTTTTTCATATCCATCGTAGTTAATTGATTGTTCAATTTTTTCAACTTCTGGTTCTTTATCAGTATATTGAATTGATTCATAGCGCAATGATTGGTTTGACATCACAGGTGAAGAATCAGTGATGATAGGTTTGTCTTCATCATTTGCTAATAATGTTAGTGATAATGCGAATAAAACAAATACACCTAAACTGATCATTACCTTTTTTGACTTAAACACGTAACATCACCTCCTGAATCATCGTATAAACAAAGTTGAACACTTGGTCAAATAAAACATATAACACAAAGAAAACTAACACAGCGATAAACATAGTAAAGAATGTAAGTAAAATGTTACCGATTGTTTTTGTTACCGTAAAATCATGAACTTCTTTGATCATGATAAACAACATAACTAGTGACCAACCTACCATAACTTGTAAAGCAAAATAATAGATAAACCCTTCGTTCAGCGTTAGAATATTTGATACTATCGTAATAGGTAGAAGTAATACAAGAACTGGAGATAATGCGTATACTGTTCCAGTAAATACTTGTTTGAATCGTCCTTCACCATCTGTAATCGTACTTACCATATAGTTAGCAACAATAAATAAGCCGAATGGTAAAATTAATAAAGCTAAGTCTAATAATAGGTTTATGTCTTCTATTCGATTTGTATTAAAAATAAAGCCAGTAAATATAAACCAAATGAAGTATAAAATAACGAGTACCATAAATAATAGCGATGCTGATTGCACTGATACGCGTTTATTTTCTTTTAAGTAGTAATAACTATCAATAGGTGATTTTAAAAACTTTTTGAAATATAACAACTCATTGATCAAGCGATACTTTTTCAACCGATGATGAATACTTAAAGCTTGATTAATTTTCGTAGAACGTTTTCTTAACTTATTAAGAATAGTTTTAAGAACAAAAAGTAACGCAAGAATGAAAATAAACCATTGTAAATTTTGTTCCATCCATTGGTACCTTACTTCCCAAAAAGCATCTGAATATCCTGCACGATTATTAGCTAATCGAAATTCTTCTAACGCTTCATCGTACTGTTGCTGTTTGTATAAAGCTTCTCCTTTTGCACTATGTGCAAGACCGAATGCAGAATTTAATCGGATGACCTCATCCCAATAGGCTTCACTTTCAATGTAAAAACCATCTCCATATAGCGATAAAGCTTGGTGTAACAAACCAGTAAAAGCCGTCGGTTCGTACATTTGTATGTTTCCTTTTTCTCGGTCACTAATAAATATGCGCCCAACTGAATCAACCTCTATGCTTGTTGGTTGCTGTAGAAGACCTAATCGATTACTACCGTCATCCTTACCACCGAAAGTAAATAGTAAATTCCCGAAACGATCATATTCGTAAATTAGACCATCATTATCCACTGTGTATATATTTCCAATCAATCCTACTGTTAAATCTTTTAAGTTCGATACAGTCGAAATATCCGCTGGTAACATATTGTCACCAGCGACATTTAATTTCCTGATAACTTCCCATGAAGACCCTGACGTAACTGTATGGATTAAACCTTGATTACCTATCGATACATTGTTTGGCGCTGATGGTACACGATTAAAGAGCGATTCACGCTGAGATTGAAAAGCAAGAAGTTCTTGGATAACGTTACCAATAGAAGGCCGAGTTGTTCCTACTCCATAAAACCCTAAAAAGTCTCCAGAGGCATTCAATTGGATAATACCGTTTGTTGTCCCTTCACTGACAATATAAAGATTACCACGTCGGTCCACAGCTAATTTTTGTGGTTTGAAAGGAGTTGAGCTGCCGAATAACGGTGTATCAGGCTTCTCAAATGTCATTAATTGTTCACCCGACTGATTATATTTCACAATTATTGCTTGCTCGTAATCAGCTATAAAAATATCTTCACGATGATCGACAAATACACCTTGAGGTGATCCTAAAGAATCACGACCGTATACTTGTTCGATTTCACCAGTTGGACTAAACTTTATAACTTCACCCGTACCTGAATCAGCAACATAGACATAATCATTTTTGTCAATGTAAACATCTTCCGGTGTTTCAAAGTTGTAGTTTTTTCCAAACAATCCAATCGGTGTGTAGGCTGATTGTGTTTCAATAACGTCACCGGTTGAAGTCAATGTTTCTGTTTTATAGGCAACAGACTCATGGGCAGCTATTTGGATTGGAAACTTCACTAAGAACATCATGATACATATGAGCAAAAAAGTTTTTTTCATTAGTTTCCCCTCCTATTTAATACCTGAGTGTGCCATTGTATTCATTACTTGACTTTGTAAGATAATGAAAATAATTAAATTTGGAATGAACATTAATAATGATGCAGCAGCTGCCATACCTTGTCCTGCTACACTATTTCCTGTTTGACTAGCTAGTGTTGACATAAAGAATGCAAAAGTCTTCAAGCTTTCATCATTGACAAACAATGTTGATGTTTCAACATTATTCCACACAGCTTGAAACGATAGTATGGCAATCGTTGCTATAGCCGGTTTGACTAAAGGTAAGATTATTTTCCAATAAATAATATAGTCTGATGCACCATCCATTCTGGCTGATTCTATTAATGAATCAGGTATCTGGTCAATAAATTGTTTTACTAAAAACAAACCAACAGGCATGGCTAACAATGGCAAGATATGTGCCCAAAAACTATCCAGTAAACCGATATTATCTATTAATAAATATCTAGGAATTGCTACAGCAATTGGAACGAACATTAATGCAACTGTATTGATTTCGAAAAGAAGCGCTTTTAATTTGAACTTCTTTTTCGATAGAGCGTAAGCTGCAGCTGTACTCATAACGATCGTTAGTGCAACGACAACAACTGTTACGATGATGCTATTAAACAAATATCTTGACATTGGTACACCTGTCGTATCAGACATATTAAATAGATCTACAAAGTTGGCAAGTGTCGGTTTCTCCACAAAAAAACGTGGAGGGTATGCAAAAAGTTCATCAATAGGCTTAAATGCATGTGAAAAAATATAAACAATAGGTAGCCCCATAAAGACCATCATTGGAATTAGAAATAAAAAGAATTTAATCTGACTGCGATCAAATCTATCTGGATTAATTTTCGATCCATGAAATGATGATGCCATTTCCCTTCCCCCTTTACATTATCTAATCGTTGTCACCAAATAAACGCCACGCTAGTTTAGAGAATAAATATATAAATAGTAGTAGCAACACTGATATAGCAGCGGCATATCCCATTTCATATCGAATAAATCCATAATCTTCTATATGATTCACCATTAACTGTCCGGCATTTTGTGGTGTAGGGTTAGCACCAGAAAGTTGAACCCCTATTGCTCCGGCTTGAAAGGTTGTTACAATTGCCATCACGGCACCAAATAACATTTGTGGGCGCATAGATGGAATCGTAATATATATAATTTCTTGGAAGCGGTTTTTAATGCCGTCAATATAACCTGCTTCATAAATCTCTGAATTTATATTCAACACTCCTGAAAGCATGGCCAAAAAACCAACACCCATACTCCCCCATAACGTTACAACAATCATGATTGTCATAAGGTAATTGGGAGACTGTAAGAATTGTAAAGGTTCATAAATAACACCTAGGTTAATTAGCAATGCATTCAAGTAACCCGTTTGATCACCACTGAAAATAATTCGCCATACAACTGCCATAGCTATACCCGCCGTCATAGACGGTGAATATAAAACTAAAGCAAAAACAATTCTTGGTAACCGGGGTATTTGTGCTAACATCCATGCAAGAATAAATGATAAAATGTATCCACCTGGCCCAACAACAAGAGCGAAAATTAATGTGTTAGGTAAAACATTTCTCATAAATACATTATCCTGCGTTAGTACATTTACATAATTCTCTAAACCATTGAAGCTTGGTGGTTCTATGGCATTAAAATAAGAAAACGATAGCCCAATTGCAATTGCCACAGGAATGATAATGAATAAAGAAAACATTAGCACATATGGCATTAAAAATACGAGTGTGCTATGGTGTTTTTTTAAAAATGTCATTCTTCTAACCACCCTTCAATAAGCTCTATTGTTGGAATTCGATATGATTTGACCTTTTCTCCATCTTCGATATATCCAAATTCCTCTAATTTCCGTCTGAGTTCTCGATTGATATTGACTATACTATCATCCACTGAAGATCGTGTTATTTCACCATCGAACACAACACTATTCCATACATTACTAATTTCTCTTTCAACCATGTAAGAGTATGGTGTTTTCGGAACTTCTAACAAGTAATCCCACTGCTCCAAAATAACTTCCTTATGTTCTTCTGGCCAAGGCAATTGTTTAAATGATTCCACATTAGCTGTATTCCACATATATTCTGGACCATATAGCGTTTGTAGTGTAGCTGCAAACTCTGTTTGAGTCTCAGTTGCTCCCCACCACTTCATTAATTCCCAAGCTTCCTGTTTCTTTCCACTACCTTCAAACATCATCATCGATTGACCTGATCCGGTAGCAAATCTTTCAACCGTTCCATCTTCTTGTTCGACTCCAGGGTGTGGAGCGATATCCCACCAACCTGATATTTCTGGAGCAGCGGCGGTGAGTTGAACATACGTACCAAACTCAGCTATACCAATAGGTAAAGTCGTATACCTAAAATGGTTATAAAAGTTTGGCACTTGAAGCGGCATACTATATATGGTATTTAAATCTGTCATAAGCTGAATACCTTTGAGAGATTCTTCACTATCAATTTGAGTGCCAAATCCATCTGGGTCATATAGATCTCCACCATGTTGATATATATAAGGTGCTGTTGTCTGGAAAGGCTTAAAACCTTGTGCCCCTGCAATAGGCGTGTAATAATTCATACCAAAACGCTGCAATTCGGGCAAAATATCGATGACATCATCCCATGTACTTGGTACAGGAATATCTAAAGATTCTAAAATGTCAATCCGATAATATTGTACATAGAAGTCTTGCGTCTCAGGTAAAGCATATACACCATCGTCAACAACAAGTGGTAAAAACGCCCCTGGAGAATAATTTTGACCGACTTCCTTAAAATCCTCAAATTGACGTAAGTCTACAGCAGCACCACGTACAGCGAGTTCATAAGGTAACCAGTTGCTAATTCCTAAGGAAATATCTGGTTGTGAGTCAGCAGCATTAGCCAAGATTAATTTTGCTCATCAGGCATTAGTGAGTACTGAACTTTTATTCCTGTTTCGGGCGTAAAATACTGATCAGTCATTTGCTGCAGTAACTCTAAATATTGTCGTGGGCGATTGACCCATACCTCTAGTGTTTCGTCATCTACTTCTGATACTGAATAATCATTATTAGTAAAAGAATTAAAAAAACGTTTCACGTTATCTGACAATTTCGTAAACCAACCAGCCATAGCATTTGGTAAATCATTGTCTTCACCATGTAAATATAATTGATCTAACAGTAGTGGCTGATCTTGCAAATCAATCATAATTGTTCCTAGCATCTGTGTAGCTGAGCTAGTTCCTTCTGATAACTCGTGGATACGGTTAGGAATTTCATTTGGTTCATCTGCAAGTGATCGCAAACGGTCCGCAGCGATCCTAAGAGAGACAACCGTAGTTGTTTCATTTTCATTATTTAAAGCTAATAAGTAATCTAATTCATTCTCAAGGGCTTTTGCCCATTCTATTAGCGTATCTTCAATCTCAGGAATGTACTCGACAATATCCCAATCGCGATTCGGGTCTTGGTTATTTCCCGTTAGTTGTCTGATTGATAAAGTCAAATCTTCGATTTCTTTCATCATTTGGTCTATTGTTCTTACTACTGGTGCATACGGCGAGACATCAACTGTCATATTAACTTCGTTATTACCTTTTTCTAAATATATATAGAAAGGTTCTTCTTTACCGAAGGTTTCAATATACCATTCATCGTTTAATTCAAAAGGATAATGCTTCACTTCATCAAAAGGAACATCTCCATTTACAGATAATGTTCTAAAAACCGTATCTCCTGAAGGGTTAGATTGCATCACTTTAGCACTCAAATTATATAAACCACTTTTAGGAACATCAATATTCCATGTTACTTCTTGGCCTGGTTTAGACCATGACTCTCCACCAAACGTATTTAAGTAACCTACACCTGTTTCGTATGGTGTTACGGATGGACTGTTTGTACTGATTGGCCTAATATAAGAACTATTTTTATATGCTGGTAATTCTGCCTCTAAAATAATCGTATCATCAATTTTTTCTTCTTCCCTGTATTGTTCAAGATAATCAACATAACTAATGGCTTCTTTTTTAGATGATATAGTAATATCACCTAATAACAACTTTCCTCTTAAAGAGTTAATTTCAATAGTATTCTTTCCTTCTTCAAGTAAGAATTCCAAAGGTTCATCTTCATAATAGTTTGCATCTAAAGCATAAGTGTTGTACCACTTTTCAATAGCACTTTGTTGAGGAACGACCTGATTATCACGACGGTCTAATACAACTTCATCGCTCTGACTTTCCCAATCTACAGGAAAAACAATACGGCGACTTTCTCGATATTGATATTCACCATTGACCATAATTGCACCTTCAATAGAAACAAGCGGGTCACTTAATGGATAGTAATCAACATTCAATTGGTATAATCCTTTTTTTGGTGCATTCACTTCGATAACCGCTGATTGACTATCGCTCCATTCTAAAACATCACTATGATAACCTTCACTATTTCTTTGACTTAATAAATTCTCGTTGTTTTCTTCAACAATAAAAGCAGAGGGGGACACGCGTTGTTCAAATGAGTCAACGCGTGTAATGCTTTCTGATTGCCACTCATCACTTATAACGTGATAACCAGACTCAATAACGTCCTCTTGTAAACCTAAATCTATTTCCTCATTCGCTTTTACTGTTGTCGGAACTAACAGCAAGCCAATTACAGACCACTTTATGATTGACTTTATCATGCTTTTTCCCCCTTTGCTCCATTACATTATTTATTGAATCGATGCTTGACCTTCTTCGTATTGTTGATTCGCAAGCTCATTCATTTGGCTTACATAATCTTGGATATTCAAGTTTCCTCGGATAGCGGCATCAACAAGACCTGCCATATTTGCATTAGGATTGTCTCCCACTTCAACACCTGTTGGTGCATCCCATCTCGCTAAGTTATAACCTGGCACTGTTTTAACTGGCTCTACAACAGCTTCATCAATATTTTCATAAGCTTGACGTAAGCCTGGTGCATCAAATCTCTCGAAATATACATCCAATACTTCTTGGTCAGCTGTTACAGGCATACTTGCAATATTTAAATTCTCACTTGAATCAGCAATTTCGATTTGTTTAAGGAAACCTTCTGAACTGAATGACATCCACTTAGCTAACTCATACGCTGCTTCTGGATGCTGTGTTGCACTTGAAATACCATAGTAATCATGTGTCATAACAACACGTTCTCCTGGAATTCCGATAAAGTCCCATTCAAAATCTGATTGACTATCAAGGTGACCGGTAATCCATGTTCCATCCCACTTAATCCCAACCTGACCATTTAACCAAACTTCTTCAGGGTTTTCACCATTAAAGTTAGCTTGTTGGTCTTCTGATAACGTTTCATAAGCATAACCATTTGTTAGCATATCTTGCGCCAAATTAACCCCACTAATAAATTCATTGCTATCTAGTTGGAATGATCCATCAAGATAAGTGAACCAACCCATATCTTGATTTGCCGCAATTGGATACCAATCAGGAATAGTAAAAGGATGATTCAAACCAACTCGACCATCATTTACATCTGTTACGTCACGCACCGCCTTAACAAATTCATCAGTGGAAACTCCCATTGCTGGAGCATCTAAATTCTGCTCATTAAATAAATCTTTATTTACAAAGTAACCAAGTAAGTGTTGGCCAGCAGGTAGAGCATAAATGCCTTCACCATAAGTTACAGCATCAACAACCGCTTCAGGCACTTGAGAAAATTCTTCATCAGCAGTTGCAATATCAGAAATGTCATAAAGCCAATCATTCGCTAAACCTGTAGGGATTTGAGCTAACATGAATACATCTGGCATAACACCGCCACTTGCGGCTGCAGCTAATGAACCATTCCAATCTGATGAATCAATAGATTCATCGATTGTGACATTAATATCTTCATGCTGTTCATTAAATGCATCAACCATTAAACGATTAAGATTTTCATCTCCTTCAGCGCCAAATCCCCAACTTGCAATCGTTAGTTCTACAACTTCTTCCGATTCGTTACTATCTTCATTTGAGTCATTTCCTGCATCCTCTGACTCATCACTCCCACATGCCGCTAAGCCAAAAATAAATACAACTGATAACAACAACGTTAACCATTTTTTCATCACTCTTACACTCCCTTTTTTATTTTATATATCACTCACTATTGTGAGGTGAACACTGTTGGATGATTACCTTTGATGTATCATTAAATGTTTCTGCTAATGTGACGAAATATTGACCATGTTTCTTTTGAATATTTACACCATGTTGTTCAACAATTTCTCCATAGCTAAGTTCAATTACCATAAATTCTTCAACGAGCTTTCTATCAGCTGTTAGAACTTTTTGTCCTTTTTCAACATTATTACTTATAATTTCAACTGTTGATGAGATAATTTTTATTTGATTGTCTAATGTGATGTTTATTGGCAACATTAACCCTTTTAATGCTGGTACCTTAATATTACCTTGTTGATAAACAACCACATCATCTACTTTAATTTCAGGATATTTATCATAATGATCAAAGTTATGCAAATGAATGAAATATGCATCCTTATCAATCACTCGTAACGCACTATCAATATCATCAGTGACTTCAAGACGAGGTTGAACCCCCATTAAAACTGCCACTTTTCTAAATTCATCTTTTTTACAATTAAAGTTGAGCTGCATATGCGCTCCAAGAATCAGCATTTTAGCTTTTCCGTATTTTTGACTTAACCCACAAGCATATCCTTGATCCGTTTTACAGAAGACATCGGATTTAGAACTGTAGTGTTCCACTTTATCACATTCAATTGATTGAATATCATCTAATTCAACAAAGCTCTTAGTCTCTTTAACTTTACGAATGATAAAAGCTTGTTTCAAAACAATGCAAGGTTGTCCGATTAAATCCTCTTCTGGTATTTGTGGATATAGTAATAGCTGACCACCTCGTTCAACATAATTAAGTAGTTTTTTCCTGGACACTTTTCGCCATTCTTTTTAGTGAAAACATCCACAGTATAGGAATTTGATTCGGGTCGAGCTTCTCTTCTCTTTGAACATTAATAGCATTAAAATTTATATTATTATACTATAATCCTTTAACCATACCCTTGTAAAGATACTGGTCTGATTACTTTTGAAACGATTCAAAAATACTTAATTTTTTATTACCCTTATAGTTGATTCCGTAGTAGTCCGGATAAAACCAATGGTTAAATCGTGGTATGGCTTTGTTTGTAACAGTTCTTCTTGAAACGTTTCAATCGTATGCCCAACTTTACTAATTGTTTCATATTGTGATCTAGTTTCACCATTTAATTTAACAAGAGCCTGCCATTCGTGTCTTTCACCTAACAAACCGTATTCTTTACTATTTATTCCTGATTGAAACATATAACAGTTAACGGCATTCACACCATTCGAAATACAAAGTTTTGTCGTTAAATCAAATGTCGTTGGTTGTAATCTTGGAACATCTTTCGCTTTTCCACCTTGGAACTCTGCTGAGAATAGCGGCTGGTGTTTAGCTTGGATAGATGAGCTAAATGCATTTGCTAACACGATATCGGTATAGTTATCATAGTGTATATTCCCAATATAATAATCCCCTGCAAGCATTGTATTCTCTAACTCAGAGACTTTGAGTAATTGAGATAGCCCTATAGGATACATCGACCCACTACCCAATACATCAATTTCATGAAATCCGTGTATATTCACTACAAAAGGTACATTTATGCCATCCTCTATTGCCATTCGTTGTAATGTTAAAAGATAGTTGTAAAAATAATGTCGCATAAACTTTTGATACGCCAATTCTATTTCACTATTCTCCATTACTGTTGATATATCCTCATATTTATTGCCCAATGTAGAAGATATCAAATTATTATAAGCCTTTGAAGTTAAACAATCTTTAGCAAAGGTTTTGAAAAAATTCCATACAACTGAACTAAAATCACCCTTTTCGGTAACCCAATGAAACATTCCTACCTCATTATCTAGCTGATAAGCAATAACAGGTGCACCTTCTAAGAAATCAGAGATTACACGATTTACTTGTTTATACCATAACCGTACTTTTTCTAAATAAAGGGGGTGATTATAGCTAACAACGCGCGTTTCATGATGTAGACCAGAAATATCTCTGGCTATAATCTCTGGATAACTATCTAATAACCAAGTGGGTATACCATGATCCACTAACTCTGCCATATTATATGGACCAGGTCTAACTAGACAATACATATTAGCCTCTTTAATTAATGTTAAAAAGGTAATTAAATCTCTCTCACTTTTGGTTTCACCATTGAAATCATAAGCTCTTTCTTTGTATTCATGAAAACTCCACGGTATGTACTAATCATATTCATACCTGCTTCTTTCGCTTTCATGATACTTTGTCTCCACTGATCTTTTGGCACTCTAAAATAATGAATTTCAGCGCCAAAAGGATATATTTTCTCATTATTTATGAGTAAAGATTGATCTTTAAAAGTAATCATGTTTCACCTCCTTATGTTGAATCTCGTTCAATAAACTCCATTGGTGGTTGCATTAAATGCTTTGTATCAGAACCTGTTAGAATATCAAGCATTGCCTCAGCTACACTCTCTCCCCATTGTTTTTTATGGACGCGAACTGTCGTTATACTCGGTTGGAAATATTGTGCAATAATGATGTCATCAAAACCAACTACTGCTATGTCCGCAGGAACTGATAACCCTTTTTCTTCAATTGCTCTAATTGCACCCATTGCCATTTCATCATTTGCCGCGACAAACGCTGTCGGATAGTGATGACTGTTGTTTAAAAAAGCTCTCATTGTGTCATAACCACTGTCTTCCGTGAAGTCAGCACGTAGAATCTTGTTTAGTCCAGTTGTTAAATTATGGTTCTTAATATATGTTTTGAAAGCGTTTAGACGAGCTTCTCCATCATAAGAATCGGTTGATCCTGCTATAAAACCAATTTCTTTATGCCCCTTGTCTTCTAAATGTTTTAACGCTTGGTTGATGCCTTTTTCATTTGGAAGTAAAGCCGTATAAATATGCGGGTGCTCAATGTCTCTATCCAATACGATTAGAGGCATTTTCTCGCTAGCAACAGTTTTTAAAAGTTCTGATTCAATATGGTAATTCAAAATAATTGCGCCATCTACCAATCTTTCTGTCAACATTCGATGGCGTTCGTTAGAAGCACAGACAACTAATTCATAGCCATGACTTACCACAACATCTTGAATACCTTCTAATAACTGATTAAAAAACGGACCAGTAAAACCACTAATGAAAAGACCTATCATTTCATTTTTGCTTCTTTTTAAATTTTTAGCGTTACCGTTTGGGTGGTATCCTAATTCATTAGCTGCTTGAAGTACTTTTTTTCTAGTTGATTCTTTTATTAATTTGTTACCGTTTAGAGCATAAGAAGCCGTTGACACTCCAACATTGGCTAATTTTGCAACATCTTTTAAAGTTGTCAACATTATTCTCTCCTCTAGATTATTTTTGAAACGATTCAACTCCCTCTAAAAAAATAATTGAATCGATTCAATAAATATATTATATATTAAATTGTTAACGTTTTCAACATCTTTTTTTATTTTTAAGTCTTATTACTTTCAAATTATGCTTATTAGTTATACAATACTTATACAAAGTAGATGTGATAACGATTCGTTACATAACTATTATCATGTTGCTTTCGTCTGCTGAGTATAAGCGCTGCAAGTATCGCGCCACAACATCAGTCATATACTAAACAACGAGAAAGGATGACTTTTATGCAAACATTACTGAAATATCGGAAGATCCTTTGGATCCTCATTCTCTTACTCGTGTCTGTCGGTATCTTTACCTACATTCAATTACCGAAGCGCGATATTCCAGAGATTAATCAACCGCTTGCTTCTATCCAAGTGATTTACCCAGGTGCTGCACCTGAATCAATGGAAAAAGCCATTACGACACCACTTGAGGAGGAGTTACTCACGATTGATGGCATTGACGAGATTCAATCAGCCTCACTGAACGGCTTCGTCAATCTGACCTAGTCTTATTAGATGACGTTGATACGAATCAGCTGTATCAAAACATTAACCAAAGCGTCAGTGCAGTAAGAACGAGCTTTCCTGATGATGTGAGGGCTGTCAACATTAACACAGATTTGATTCAGTCAAATGTGGAAACCTTCCACATTGCGGCTGATAACTACGATACCTTACTGAATAATCGCGAAGCGATTCATCAGTTTGCGGATAACTTAACCGCAATCCCAGGGGTAAAATCCACAGACATCCGCGGATTACCTGGTGAAACATTGTCAGTTCAAATGGAACCAGACGCGTTAGCACGCTATCAATTACAACCAAATCAAGTCATTGAAACCATCTCGCGAACGATCGCACCTATACCACTTGGCACCGATCAAGGTGATGATACCATCCGAACATTGACTTTATCTTCTTATCAAGATTTAGATGATTTTAAAGCCACTCTTATCACCAATACAAACGGAGAAAATGTGACACTTGAAGATGTTGCTTCGATTGAGGTGATAACGGATGCGCCGTCGAGTTTAATTCACGAAGACGGACAGTCTGTCGTATCAGTCACCGTCCAAGCTGATGATGGCATTAATATTCTTAATTTAGACACACCATTAAAAGAAGCGCAAGCTGAAGCTGATACATTATTCAGCGACGATGTCACCATCAGCTCTTACTTTAGTCAATCAACGATTATTGATGAGGTTTACTCAAGTTTACTAGAATCTCTCATCATTTCATTTATCGCTGTCCTTGTGATTATGGTCCTTGGGTTACCTATAACCTCTGCCATTTTAGTTGCTCTAGCGATTCCTTTATCGATTATTATCGGTCTTATTCCACTGCCTTATAGCGGGTTGATTTAAACCAAATTTCGGTGATTGGGATGATTGTGGCGATTGGGATCTTAGTCGATGATGCGATTGTCGTCAATGATAATATTGAACGCCGCTTCTTACTTGGTGATTCACCACTTGAAGGCGTCATTAACGGCGTGAAAGAAGTACGCGTCTCAATTATCACCTCGACGTTACTCATCGTCTTTAGTTTTATCCCGTTAACGTTCTTATCAGGTAGTAACGGCGACTTTATTCGCGGCTTGCCACTGGCACTTGTGTTTACCGTACTAGCTTCTACACTGTTAGCACTCAGCTTTATGCCAGCCTTCCGCTACCAAGAACAAAAACTACGGACAAAGAAAAAACAGAGACGGTCCGGTTTACTGAACCCCGTCTTTGAAAAACTCAGCAATGTCTATGCGGATCACATCGTACCGTTTAGTTTAAGACGTCCACTCATTACGATTATCAGCGGTCTCGTTATTATGGTTGGTTTCTTAAGTCTTATTTTACTTGTCCCAATCGAGTTTTTCCCGGCGGCAGAGCGTGAGGAAGTCACAATAACGGCAACGCTCCCAGCGGGTACACCGATTGAAGAAACACAAGAGACCTTGATCGCGATCGAAGATTACTTTAAACAAACAGACGTTGTAAAAGAAACAGCGAGTTACGCCGGCGAAGGCTTACCAGGTATTTTCGGCGCGTCGATTCCAAATAGCGGTAGCAACACCGGACATGTCGTTGTCCGAATTGATCAAGATAAAACAAAAGTATTAGACTTTATTACTACGTATGAAGGAGATGTGAGAGACCAGTTCCCTGAGGTGACGATGCAACTTGAAACGATTGTTTCAGGTCCTCCTGCTTCTGCTGACGTGAGCTTAACATTAAAAGGTGAAGACTTATCCGAACTCCTTAACATATCAGAAGACATCAATGAAAAGTTAAAGGCATCAGATGACGTTTCTTTTGTCTCATCAAACTCACAGACAAAACCCTTTACTGAAATCACGATTGATGAAGAGGCAATGTTCGCTTATGGTTTCACCGAAACACAGGTCACAAGTTTAATGCAATTGGCCTCCATTGGGGCACCACTTGGTACGTTTGACGATGGTAACACTCGACTTCCGATTAACTTGAGCTATAACGATAATGACCCGAACGGTCTAGCGTTAGACAACTTAGAACTGGCGAGTTTCTCTAGTGACAGTCCTATGCCAATGATTGTCTCACTCGATCAATTCGTTGAAAAAACAACGATCGAACAAGTGAATGCGATTAATCATTTAAACGGGGACCGATTCATTTCATTTGATATTTTCACGACCGAAGATGGCGATATTTCATCGATCATAGAAGACGTGAGAAGCGACTTACCTGCAGGCTTTAGTTTATCTGAATCAGGTGAACAAGATACTCAAACCGAATTCTTCTTAGAGGTCGGTAAGTTATTCTTAGTCGTTTTATTCTTAATCTATACGACACTGACGATTCAGTTTAATTCACTCACCACACCGATTCTCATTAGTTTTACGATTCTCTTAGCCCTTAGTGGTGCGGTTGTGGGTCTATTTATCTCAGGTGAACCACTCAGTTTCTTAGGTGTCTTAGGGATTGTGGCATTAAGTGGGGTTATCGTGCGTAATGCGATTCTCTTAATTGAGTTTATTGAACAAAACCGCGACAACTATAACTCACTGACCGATGCCTTTATTGAAGCCGGTCGCTTACGTTTAAAACCAATCTTACTCACGACGCTCACATCAATGGCAGCATTAATCCCCATCATTATTACGGGAGATGTTCTATTTAAACCATTAGCTGTAGCGATTGTGTACGGTATTTTCTTTGCGACACTATTAACCCTTTTCTTAATTCCACCGCTTTACTTAGCGTTATTGAAATTAAGAAAAGAAGCGTAAAACAATCCATGATCTAACCATTGAACTACCCCCACCTAACATTCTCACGAATGTTTGAGGAAGGAGTCTTCTCGCCCTAAAACGATCAAATTTATTCCAAACGAACAGCCATAGAGGCTGTTCGTTTTATTAAGGATATCTTTACCACGTGGCACATCTCCTATGGTATGATAAGGACACATACATATTGTTTAAACAAATGGAGGAATCTTTCATGACTACACAAAAACCGTTTCGCATTTTAGTCTATCTCATCTTAATCTTTTCCCTTGTGTACTTAGTACACTTAACTGACTTTATTTTTGTTCCTATCGGTCTATTACTCGCCTCTATCGCCGTACCGATTGTCGGAGCTGGCTTATTCTTCTATATTACGAACCCGCTCGTTGATTTGTTAGAACGCTATAAAGTAAAGCGTATATTTGGCGTGTTGATCGTTTTTGCTGCGATTGGACTCGTCATCTATCTCATTAGTCTGTTTCTCATTCCACCACTCCAAGAACAAACCGCGCGACTCGTTGAAAATGTTCCAGCGATTGCGAAGTGGGTTGAAGATTTATGGGAGCTTTGGCAAAACCGTCAAGAATACTTACCCGTTGCCTTTGAAGACTCGATTCAAAATGTGATCGATAACTTAGATACGTATGCTGAACAAGTGCTAACCAACCTCTTTAGTATGATCAGTTCTGTGTTTAGCTTTTTATTCTCATTTATTATGATTCCATTCTTCCTCTTCTTTATGTTGAAAGACGGTAAGAAATTGACACCCTTTATCACGCAGTTCTTTAGTGAACAGAAAGCTAAAAGTATTGAGACGCTATTAAAAAACATTAACCAAACGTTAACATCATTTATCCAAGGACAAGTACTTGTCAGTATTTTTGTTGCGGTTATTCTTCTCATTGGTTACAGCATTGTCGGCTTAAATTATGCGCTTGTTTTAGCAATCTTTGGCTTATTTATGAATTTGATTCCGTTTATTGGCCCGTGGATTTCCGCTATTCCTGCCGTCATCATTGGGTTCTTCCAAGACCCGATGATTGGTGTGTGGACCGGCGTGATTATGCTTGTCGCACAACAAATCGAAGGTAATTTAATTTCCCCTAATATCATGGGAAAAGCATTAAATCTCCATCCTTTAACGGTCATTACGGTTATTTTAGCGGCGGGTGCGATGTTTGGCTTTATCGGTTTACTGTTTGCCGTCCCAAGTTATGCGGTCGCCAAAACGATTCTCACGCATTTGTACCGCGTTTATACGAACTCACGGCCAGTGGGACAGAAGAATATATTTTAAATCGTTAAAATTGATTAATCGATTAATCAATGTCATTTTTAAAGAGACGCTATCCGACGGCTCAATGAAACACCATTTTTAAAGACAGGCAGACATTCTCTGAATCTGTAGCGGTAAGTCATATGAATACGTGTCGATATTTAACGGGATACCCCAAGTCTTTAATAGTCTTGAACGCATCGAAAAAGAAAGTTGTAACACTTCAAATGAATAGACCAGACGGAAAATAGCACCTAATGATTTTTGGTATCTTTGCTTAAAATATTATTTATCAAGCCGTATAATCTGTTGTAGCAATTTTTAAATCAGCACAAAATACTCACGACACGTGCACTAATAGTGTACTTAGACAAAAGTTAAAGCTCAACATGGTAAAAAATCAAGAAAAGACGAGCGGCTAAATATATATTTAATTAAATGACACGGCTTTTCGTGTCATTTTTTGTTTCTCTATTCCTTTTTTTCTGTTTGATTTGTTCTGTGTATGTTTTTTCTATTATGTCATTTTGAGCACTTACGAAGAAGCTCTCTCAAACAAGCAAAATTATGTTAGTATAGACTTCTTAGAACTTTAAAAAGGAACGGTGAACGATGGCAACTTTTACAGAAAGTTTAGATATATTAAAACGTTACTTCGGTTACGATCAATTCAGACCAGGACAAGCGGAACTCATTAAGCGTAGTCTACAAAAAGAAAATAGTCTTGGCATTATGCCAACCGGTGGGGGAAAGTCACTGTGTTATCAGATTCCTGGCATGCTTGATACGGGGACTGCCCTGATTATTTCTCCACTCATTTCACTTATGAAAGACCAAGTCGATAGCCTTGAAACGATTGGGGTTAAAGCAACCTATATCAACAGTACCCTCACGAAAGATGACTACATTGAGCGGATGAATAATATGCGCCGCGGGGTCTATGACTTTATTTATATTGCCCCTGAACGATTTGATCATGACGGCTTTTTTAGTGCGGCCAGTCAGTTAAACATTAGTTTCATTGCCTTTGATGAAGCGCACTGTATTTCGCAGTGGGGACATGATTTTAGACCGAGTTATCGGTCAATTGTTGAACGCATCAAACAACTGCCGAAGGTACCGTATGTGATGGCCCTCACCGCCACCGCTACACCTGAAGTCATTCGCGATATTCAATTGTTGTTACATATTACAGATGAGAATACGATTAATACTGGGTTTAAACGCGATAACTTACATTTCCACTTGTTAAAGGGGCAAGACAAGCAAACCTTTATTAAAGATTATGTCACTAATCACGCTAATGACTCTGGGATTATTTACTGTCCAACGCGTAAGACGGTTGAACTTGTGCACGGCATGCTCTTAAAAAAAGGCGTGAAAGTCGCGTATTATCATGCGGGCCTTAGTGAAACAAAGCGGGTAAAAGAACAAAATAAATTTATTGCCGATGAAGCGATGGTCATGGTGGCGACCAATGCCTTTGGAATGGGAATCGATAAATCGAACGTGAGGTTCGTCATTCATCATTCGATGCCGATGAACATCGAATCGTATTACCAAGAAGCCGGACGCGCGGGTCGAGACGGGGAACCGAGTGATTGTGTTCTGTTGTTTTCACCACAAGATATTCAGTTGCAGAAATTCTTAATTGAACAGTCGAACTTAGATGATGATAAAAAACAACAAGAGTACAAAAAACTCCAAAGTATGACAAGTTATTGTTATACCGATCAATGTCTTGTCCGTTATATGTTACAGTACTTTAAAGACACACACGCCTATGATGACTGCGAGATGTGTACCAATTGCACATCAGGCACCGAAAAAATCGACCGTACCGTCGATGCTCAAAAAGTGCTGTCTTGTGTGATGCGGATGAATCAACGGTTTGGTGCGACCCTTACCGCCAAGGTGTTAAAAGGTTCCAAAGACCAAAAGATAAAACAATTTAATTTTGAGACATTATCCACCTATAGCTTGATGAAACATCTAACCGAAAAACAGATCACGCAGTTTATTCACTTACTCGTCGCTGAAGGCTACCTCGAAACGGGAGATCAGCGCTTTCCAGTCCTGTCTTTAACGCAAAAAGGCGTGGATGTATTAAAAAACAAAGAAAAAGTATGGCTGCGTGAAGCGGTGATGAAAGAAGCTGAGGTTAAGGACTATAATGCTTCTCTATTTGAAACATTCCGTAACATTAGAAAAGCGATCAGTGAAGAAGAAAATGTCCCACCTTACGTCATTTTCTCTGATGCAACTTTACGTGATATGGCCAGACACTTACCCGAGACGAAACAAGCAATGCTACAAATTAAAGGGTCGGTGAACGGAAATTTGACCAATACGGTGACCTTTTCTTAGCGGCGATTATGAAAGACACGAGCGATTTAAAAAGTCATGAACTGACGTTACACTACTATAAACAAGACATCGTCCCAGAGAAAATTGCGAAGATGCGGAACATTAAACTTGAAACGGTTTACGACCATCTTCTGACAGCTTATGAAGACGGTGAAGCAATTGATTTTAATGGCCTATTAGACGAAGAAGTAGAAGCGCATATTTTGGAAGCCTATGAAGAAGTAGGTGAAGCCAGGCTTAAGGCGATTAAAGATATGGTGTATGACGAGGTAGAGTACTGGATGATTAAACTCACACTCGCAAAAGTTGGTGTATTGGATTAAAATAACAAACCACCGGATGTCAACAGTCATCACTTTGACATCCGGTGGTTTTCTTTTTTAGCTTATACATTTGTTTGCTTTACGCGCTTAATCGAACCCCAACTCTTACCTTTTTTATTATAGCCGATGAACGATGTCACCCGAACAAATGATAGTAAATAACGATAAAAAGCATTCTCAAAAGTAACCATCACAAGAGCTTTTATAATATCAAGCACATGTAATTTCACCCCTTGAGTAAAGACACGTTGAAAGAAAGCCGTTAATGATAAAATGATCCCAAAACCTGTATAAATCAAGAACAATTCAAGCATATACGGCACATTAAGTAGACCGAAAAAGTAGGCAATAGCAATCGTAACAATACCGAATACTTCTATAAAAGGCGCTAATAACTCAAACACCCAGTGATACATATAAGACACAAAGCCCACCGGCTTTTTGATAAACCGGGTAAACATTTCTGGGTAGGAGATGAGCGACTGGAATAAGCCTAAATACCAGCGGCGTCTTTGTCTCATAATATCTTTTACCGACAGGTGCCTGAGACCAACAAATAGCTTCAGGGTGATACTTCACTTTATATGGCCGATTATTATTCAACATAAACGTATGCAGTCGCATCACAAGCTCCATATCTTCCCCAATCGTATCGGTCCGGTAACCCCCTGTTGATAAGACAACATCTTTTCTAAATAAGCCGAAGGCCCCTGAGATAATTAAATTACCACTAAATTGATCGAGTAAGATCCGGGAGGCTAAGAAAGAACGGTCATATTCGACAACTTGCATGCCGATGATCGGTTGCCAAGGCATATGATAATCCAACACTTCCCCATCGGTCATCTTCACACATTGGGCAATTCTAACCATCCCACCTACCGCAATGACACTTTCATCAGCAAGAACGGGCTGAATAATCTTTTCAAGCGCATTCTTTTGAAGCAATGAATCGGCATCAAGGGTCACGAAATATGGGTAGCGACTAGCATTAATGCCAACATTTAAAGCGTCGCCTTTTCCACCGTTTTCTTTACGAATCAACATAATTTTTATGCCATTAATTTTTGCTTCATACACCGCATCAATCGCTTTTGTTCGTAATTTCCGCTGAATCGGTCGATCGGTCTGGTGGAATCGAAACGCCCGCAAGAGTTCATCGGTCGTTTCGTCCGCCGATCCATCATCCACAATAATGATCTCATACAGTTTATAGTCTAAATTGAGTAAACTCTTCACACTATCAACAATGGTAATTTCTTCGTTATACGCTGGCATAATCACCGAAACGGGTAAATAATAATCATGTTTTAATTCATTATTAAGCCGCATCATACGGTCTTTATCATAGAGACGAATGGCGCCAAACAAGACCGAGAGAAATAAATACGTTGTATACAACACCATATAGCCGATAAAGAATATCGCCACGCCGTTCATGAATTGTTGAACGATGAGATTCATACGTTACCCTCCTTCCGTTTCAAGATAATACCTGAGCATCGCACGAGCATATCGGTCATGTCCTGTCAATATATCCATTAAGTCATCAATCGTGACGTCTGTCTTAAGCAGTGACCGACTAGCGTTACGTCTGACAAACCAATTGGGATCTGACACTGCCGTTTTCAACGCTTGAATCACATCATCGCAACCATACTCAGCTAACACATCCGCTGCGACAATACGCTTTTCATCTTGCGGTGCTTTTATCGCCGCTAAGAGATGCGCTTTCACCTGTTCTGTGGGATACTTTTTAAAATAACGGTACAATTTCAATTCAACTTCTAACGGGACTTTCTTCTCTTTAAGCCAGTCGGCAAATTTTTGTTGATAGTCACTTGTTTCATAGGTGATAAAACCAATCACCCCTAATAGAATAGATTCACTAAAGCTGTGACGTTTATTAAACAGTTGTTCCATCAATAGCTGTTTGTCATAAGGATAGCGCATTAAGCCATCTTGAATCAGCTTTTGATGGTGGTCGATATGCTGGCGGGACAATGTTTCATACGCTTTCGTAATCCACTCTGGATTGTTTTGTTGATACAAAGCTTTTAAGACATTTTCTCTTAAATAGACGTTTGGTTCATCTAAATAATGAAACAGGGTGCGGTAGATGACCTCATCTTGCCATACCCCGCCGGCATGACTCGCCACAAAATAACTAAAGTAAGCTTTCTCCATATCATCACGCTTCTCATAATAGGTGGCCAGCTGCTTGATGACTGGTTCAACTGCGCGCTTATAGTCTGTAACTTCTTCATGGTCTTGAAAACTAAATAACGCATCATGATACGCCGTTAAATGGTTCACATGTTTCAACTTATCAATCAAATACGTTCGGTGCTTCTCGGCTAGGGGGCGATGTTCGTGAATGATGTTTAATTGTTTTTCAATTATTTGCTTAAACAACACGACGCGTTTTTTAAAGGTACGCCGGCGATAATATTGATACATAATATAACCCACGGTAAACAGCATAATTAATAAACAAATAAAGAAATAAATATAGGTGACAACAATCATTCATCTTCACCTCCCCAGTAGCTTTTTACTCGTTCGTAACTCGGCTTGACGACCTCTTCAACAGCAACATCACCCGATAAAGGATCCAGCGGTACCCAAACAGAATCGGTTGTAACACCGTTACTTGTCATCATACTTAAATGAAAACCATCAATAGGCACCGGTTCAACACCATAGTGCGTGTAATAATCATCGTGTACGGTTGGTTTAAGTGGATCGTACATATTTAAGAGACCGTATGGAATTCTTAGTTCAACTTGATCTTCCCCTAAATAAATATCTGTCTCGGCACCTTCCCCATTTAAGACGAGTGGATACACATCCTTAAAGGTGTACGGATACGTATACGATGTCGCATTTTCTTCAGTGATTTTCGGATTTCTTTCCGCGACTTTAAACCGTTCAAATCCTAGAGGTGCTTTCGGTAGCTCGACGTAAGGGTTGACACCATTCACTCTTTCTAAAAACTGTTGCCGTGATGCTTGATAATTTTCAATAACGCGCATCACCCCTCCTTGTCCTGGGAGAATACCTAAGAAAAATTCAATCGGCTCAGTTAATGTTGCGTCTATTTGGTTAATGCTTGTTGTTCCTAGTCCCGGATGTAAATCAAAACCAAAGTAGAGCGGGGCATTTAACTGAATGGCGTCAGAGTTAACTAGGATATAAAGATAGCCATGGTCTCTGGTTACTTTTATCGTGTTATTATTTGTCTCGCTTACCATCTCTACATCTTCCCAATCTATTTCGTCACCATCCATCGTCATTAAGACGTCTTCACGGTAAGGGCGGTAGCCAATGAGACCGTAATGTTGATTGGGCGTTAAGACATCTGAGAACTCATGAATGCTTTGAAGGTCATACATAAAGGCCGTTGTTAGATTTCTTCGGTCCCACACATCTTGGAAGGATCGAATAATCGTACCATTAAATCCACTCTCTTGAAACATGGTTAGTCCCTCGATTAATTGATCACCTTGATTATAGTCTTGGTTAATATACGTCTCACTCGGGTAACCAAAGCTACTCATAATAACCGGCATATCATGGGCATCATTTAACTCACGTAAATAATCATGGATGGTCACTCTACTTGAATCTGTTTCAATAAACTGTAGCGCTTCTTCTGGCCATTCTTCATAGCTATAGCTTGCGAATAAGCCTGAAAGATGTTCATCTGTAGATAAAAGATGATCCATCGTAAAGTGATTAATTTTACCGATTTGTTGTTTAATATGTGACGGGTATTCAAATGGATCCATTACAAAGGTGCTGTTTACAGCAATGGGTCGCTGCGTTCGATACTTATTTGATTCATAACGCAACATGTCATCAACGAGTGCAGCCATGAGCTTTTCAAAAGATGTTGCTTCAGGCACCGTTTGGATATAATCACCATTAAAACGGGTGTCATCTTCGTTTAAAGTATGATCTAAATAACTAATCATATCTTGATTCCACTCATCACCAATCAAGTAACCAATCACATAAGGTGACACATCAAAACGATAGAAACCACTTCCTCTTTGATCATTGGTGAATATAAGATTTCTCCCGTGAATGATATCAATCACATCTCGCGCATCTTCCTTCAATAAGGAATAAAACCGCATCCTTTCACTGTTTTCATCTCCATTTACTTCATCGTAAGAGACACGGATTCCTTGAATTAAATAAAGCGGATTATCACGGGCTTCGTTGTAATCGTATAGCGCATTATAGAAGGTCGCATTCATCACGGTCGATACACGAATCGTATTCGCACCCATATCGTTAATCATGTCAAACCAATCTTGCCACTTCTCTTCTTCAATAGGAAAATCTGTCCCACGATGCGGTCCATAGCTACTATCTAACTCCACTCCTTTTATTTCAAAGGCCTTATCCCCCTCTTTATCTCGCGCAAAGAATTGTTGATCTGCCGTATAAAAAGGGGTGGTGATCTCACCTTCTGATAGAAAGGCGACGTAGATGCCTTCAACGAAGTATAAGTAAAGACCAATAAAGATCAGCACGGACACACCGATCGCTATCATTAAAAATCGCTTCATTTATAGTCCCCCTTTCTTCGTTATTTGATAGAATGAAAGTTATGTCTGGATGGGTGACTGTATTGATTTAACACATGGATATGTTCATCCAGCCACTTACTACGGGCAAATAAATAATCTTCCATCTGAGAAAGTGCCGATTCATATGATGTTGGATTACGCTCAATCGGCTGTAAAAAGTCATCCGTATTATACTGACTTAAATCAAAATATAATCCCCAGCGGGCATTATTACGTGTGACAGCTTCTCCAAGATAGTCAACACTATCATCAATCAAACGCTTTAATCGGTCATCACTCAGTTTAGACGCTCTTAACACATGGTAACGATCAATCAACCCTTCCACAAAGCGTTCCTCAATCAACAGTTGCTCAAAAAGAGGCGCTTCGACTAAAGAAAAACCTGTTTCATCAAAGGTGACTTCTTGGTAGTTATTTAAGCTGTTATTGAAATCCCATACAACAGGTGTCAACTTCCCTCGTAAATTCCGGTAAAAATAGGTGGAATAGTAACCAGCATCAACATTACGAAAGAGTTCATTGATAATAAAGTAATCGTAAAAAGCCGTATCATCCACCCAGTTTTTGTAGTCATTTTTTTCTGTTGCATATGGAATTTGATACAACTGCTTTGTCAGTTTTGAATAATCTTCATTAACGAATTTGAAGCGTTCTTCTGAATATTGTTGATCGGTTGGATACGTGAGTTCTGTCGCCGACGGGTAAACACGGTAAGTGTCGACTAAAAAATCATTGAGTGGAAATTCTAACTTTTCTGCACGATCAATCTCTACAATATAACTGGTCATCGGACTATTTGGTTCAGGTGTTGGGATATCAACGCGCCCTTCACCTTTTGATACCGTTTCCATCATAAGATAAACCCCTTCATAAGACCCGTCAATAAATAACTCAATAAATCTGACGTCTGGGGCATAGGGCATCAGTTCTCCAGATAGATTCATGGCGAGATAGTTTCTCAGCAGCGTTCGGTCAAGCGCTGGTCCATGTAGTGCCCAGTTATTATCCGCCTCCATTCCAAACACTTGAAGTGCCCGTTCGTTGCTGTTATCATCGACAAATGACAGCGCATAAGATTTCTTTTCAAACAGTCGCGAAGAGTTCCCGCGCACACGAAGCAGGGCTTGTGACGTTGTTGGTTTTTCATCGAATAAGGTGACATCGACTGTAATCTCTGATAAACCATCTTCTGATAACTGAATATGTCGTGCAGGTGTAAGAATGACAGCGCCCGGGATACGCTGATTATTTGTTGTGACCGATACGACCGGTAAATGCGTTGTAAACTGGGTGTTATCTAACGGTACACGACGTTCTTCTTTTGGTTGTTCATGTTGATACACCCGGTTGTAATACTGTTCCGATTGAATGAATGAAACACCTATAGCTAAACTAATGATCATCACCGGTACGAGTAAATAGATGATACGCGCTTTCATGAGTTATCCACTAATTTCATCCGACTGCGCCACAACATTAACATATTCAATCCCCCCTAATTTATAAAGGAGCTCTGTAATGGTTTTGTCTTTTTTACTTTCTAATTTATATTCTTTTTGAGACAATTCATAAATCCATTCAATCGATTTTTCGGTAGTATTTTTCACTCGAAGCACCGCTTTTTTATTAAATTGCTTAAAGATCGTTCCTTCCACTTGCATTTCAGCTTGTCGCTCCGCTTTTACAATAATCAACATCCGATTGTTGTTTTTCACTCGTCCGAGCAAGAGCAACACGATAAAGACAACAGCGGAACCAATCGTTGCGACTAAATAGTCACCCGATCCACACCCAATCCCAACAATAATTGCCCAAAAGATATACGTGGTATCCCGTGAATCTTTAATCGCCGTTCTAAAACGTACGATCGAGAGTGCCCCCACCATACCGAGAGATAAAGCAATGTTATTACCGATGACGGTCATAACCGTTGCTGTTAAAATCGTCAAAGTAATTAAGGACACATTAAACTTTCGACTATAGGCGGTCCCAACATGGGTATACCAATACGAAATATAAATCGCAATAGCCAAAGCTGTCGCCATTAAAATATTAATTAAAATATCATTTAAACTTAAATTAGGGGACTGCTCCGCTAATTGATAAAGAAAGTCACGCATCGTTTGTCCACTCCTTTTTTTATGTTACGTCTTATTTTTCTAACTGATAATCTTTACTTATTTTACGACTCATACTGTATTTACTGACCGATAATTGAGCTGATTCCAGTGGAATGAGTAAGTCTTTAATATATTGGAGTAAAAAGCCATTGTACTTCACTTCTAATACAACATAGCTGTCATCGATTAATGGTGTTTCAATTAACGTTTCATCAAACAGACTAAAATCGCTTTCTGACCCACGGATTTTTTGATCAAAGGTGACACGAATTTGATTTTCTTTCGCGATAAACGCATCCCGTTCATAAGTCACAACCGATTTTGGACGGTACACATGCGTCATCATCATTTGGTAACAATCGAGTAAGAACGGGTGTTGTTTCTCAAGCAGCAGGCTATAGTTACCCGCAATCAGTTGTTCTCCCTCTTCCTTCGTCAATTTATACGACGTTTTTTGTTGATAAGGGCCTTCTTTTTTCTTTAATTCAAGTAAACAGTAATTCGGATCATGCATATACGTCCGTAATCTTAACTTGCGTCGTAATTCAACCCCGTCTTCCTTCTCATGATAATCTCGGTCATCAATCGAATCAAAGTATAAGGAACGAATCGTATAACCCTCGCCTTTTTTACCTTCATAAGGATTGTTTAAACTGTGTTTATCACGCGTCATAATCTTAGCGATATTGTGTCTTAAAAGGTAGTACTGCTTAAGATTAAGCAAATATTTCTTCTCTTCACGGTACACATTATTCATATCCAACCACCTCCTTCAGTGCCGTCAAATCATGAAAGGCACCGTAAATGTCTTGATTCGAAAAATTTTCTATGATGGTATCTAAGTTATTGTGAGCCGCCGTTAATCCTTCTTCGTAGTAAGTATTGCGTTCTGTCAGTCCATACTCACCTGGTGGTTTGAATTCGTAAATGGTTGTGATTGGTAGCCCAATAGATTCCGCAAGTGCTGCTTCATATATCATATGTTCAATTTCATCATCTCGATAATAATTCATTATCGCTAATTCTGTCGCTGCTTCTGTTATTAAGAATTCTAATACTTGCTTATAGCCTCTTGTATCATAAAAGTAGGGCACGACCGTAATCATCTCCAAATCATGTGCGGTTAAATACGTATAAAGCGCACGCATATTGGCCATAAAGCTCAGCTGGAGCGTTTCATCGTCCCAGTCAAAGTCATCGAGTAAATATGGTTCAACATCGACGACCAGCCCTTTCAATTGCTGATCAACTTGTAATTGCTTGTTAATCGTGATGATACGCCGAGCTTCTTCAATTAAACTAGCCGCTCCACCTTCACGTGCCCACTCGGGTGTACCAATCAACTGGTAGACAGCCATTTCACTGCCCATGTCTTCAAGAAACAACTGGATGTCTGTGACCGACAAATCGCTAGAAAACGATTGAAACAGTCGTTTGATCTCATACTGATGAAGGAAATCCGCTGTATCCTCCCCCTTATCGATTACCGTTTCTTTATCCCACGAAAAAATAGCGATGTTCGGCTCTTGTTGATCATTTGTGACATATAACCAGACACCTATGATGAATACGACAATGACGATCAGTTTAATTAGATCATCCTCAATCACTCACCTCCCTTAACTCAGCTGACACGCAGTGTGACACGATAGGGCTACTCTTAAAAAAAACCGCCCTAAACAGCTAGGACGGTTGCGCCACCTGCTCGTTATCTACCAGGCACCCATTTAAAGTAGATAAGTCTTCACACCTTAAGTAAAACCTTTAGTTCATTAAAAAAATAATCATTTATTTATACCCGCTTTTTCACATAGTGAACCCTTTTAAAGACAAAAAACGAGAAATTTCTTTATTATTTAAAAAACCACCACCCATTCACATGTTTGGGTGGTGGTTAACATAACGCATGAGACGTTCTTAGTTATTCATTCCAGGCAGTGCCCATTCTCCTTTACGGAAGACGGCTTCTGTTTCACCATTTTCTAATACACCATCAATATCTAACTCAGCTGAGCCAATCATAAAGTCAACATGCGTCAAGCTATCATTCACACCGTGTGCGTCAAGTTCTTCATCTGACATTTTCGCCCCACCTTCCATATTGGTTGGATAAGCTTTACCTAAGGCGATGTGACAAGACGCATTTTCATCATACAGTGTGTTATAGAAAATCAGACCTGATTGTGAAATAGGTGAATGATGCGGTACGAGCGCAATCTCACCAAGACGCTTCGCGCCTTCATCGGTATCAAGTAAATGTTTTAATGTGTCATAACCCGTTTCTGCTTCAAAGTCTGTGACTTTGCCGTCTTTGAACGTAAGTTTAAAGTGATCAATCATGTTGCCACCGTAAATCAGTGGCTTCGTGCTTGTGACAACCCCGTCAACGTGGTATTTATCCGGCATCGTAAACACTTCTTCTGTCGGCATATTCGGGTTAAAGTGACGGCCTTCTTCTGTATACGCCCCGCCACCTTTCCAAATGTGGCCTTTCGGTAAGCCGAACGTAATATCCGTACCTGGTGCCGTAAATTTAAGTGACGTATATTTTTTATCATTTAAAATTTTATGGGCCGCTTTAAGTGTTGCATTGTGCTCATCCCATGCTTTAATTGGGTCTTCTGTATTCACACGGACAATGTTAAAGATTTGTTCCCACAGTAATTCTTTTGCTGTTTCAGCATCTTTACCTGGGAAGATCTTCATTGCCCAGTCATTGGTTGGAATCGAGATGATTGACCAAGCAATTTTATCATTCATCGTATATTTGCGGAATGCTTTCATCGCCTCAGCACTCGCTTTTGTCGCTTTAGCCACGCGACTAGGGTCAACATCTTTTAATAGATCTGGGTTTGTTGAACGGACCGATAATAAAGCCACATCATCTTCTGCATAGTATAAGTATTTATCAACGAGCCACTGAGGAACCGTTGTTAAAGCTTCTTCTGCCGCATGTAAGTAACGTTGTAACGTGATCTCATCATCTTGCCAGTTAATCACGACATCTTTCGCTCCAAGCTCATAAGCTTTCTTCACAAGTGTTCGGGTAAAATCAACGCCTTCAATTGATGAGTTAATCATTAATACTTGATTCTCTTTTAAGTTGACACCTGTTTTTAGCGCGAGTTCCGCGTATTTTTCTAACATTTGTTGTTCTGCCATTTGTTTTCCCTCCAAATATAATCTAGGTTACTCCACGTCTATTATACACAAACACTTTCCATTGTTGAAATAATCTATTTTTCTAATGACTCAACCAGTAATGATAATTCTTCCCAGCGTTCCATCTTTTCTTCTAAAGCCATTTCAAGCGCAAGTTGTTCATCATAAGCGAGCCTGACCTTTTCACTATCACTCCCTGCATCAATAACGGCTTGTTTTTTTTCTTCAATTTTATCTTCAAGCGCACCAATCTCATCTTCAATCGTTTGCCATTCTTTTTGTTCATTATACGACAATTTCTTTTTCTTCTTCACGGGGCTGATGGTTCTTTATTCATGACTTTTTGTTCTTTTTTATCTTCTTTGCGCTCGGCCAAGTAGTCACTATAATCCCCGTAAAAGGTGTCGATGATACCATCATCAGTAAAAACAAATAATTGATCAGCCGTGCGGTCTAAAAAGTAACGGTCGTGAGACACACTGATGACAACGCCTGGAAACTCATCTAAATAGTTTTCTAAGATAGCCAGAGTCTCGGTATCTAAATCATTGGTCGGCTCATCGAGTAGTAACACATTCGGTTCCTGCATTAAGACATGTAGGAGATAAAGTCTACGCTTTTCGCCACCTGAAAGCCGGCGGATAAACGTCTGTTGGTCACCTCGACTAAAGAGGAAGCGTTCGAGCATTTGTTCAGCGGTAATGACTTGGTCATCTTTCGTATGAATGACGTCAGCCGTCTTTCTGATATAGTCAATAATTTTTAAATCTTCATCCATCTCCGAGTGGTCTTGCGTGTAGTAGCCAATCTTGACTGTTTCACCCACACGAATCTCACCCGCATCAGGCAGCATTCGCCCCGCCAACATATTGAGTAAGGTTGATTTACCACTCCCGTTTTTACCGACGATACCAATCCGGTCATCTGGCTTAATTAAGAAGCTAAATGGTTGAAACAATGCTTCTCCCTCAAAGCTTTTGGTTACGTCCGTTAACTCAAAGACTTCATCGCCGAGACGCGTCCCCCGCAAGTTCAACTCTACTTCTCGTTGTTTCTGTTCAAAGGTCTGTTTTTTCATCTCTAAAACACGGTCAATGCGCGCTTTTTGTTTCGTCGTCCGTGCTTTAACTCCCGCTTTTAACCAAGCGATTTCTTTCTTTAAGATGTTTTGGTGCTTTTGTTTACTTTGTTCAGCCAGTTCTAAACGCTCAGCTTTTTTCTCTAAATACGTTTCATAGTTACCAACATAACGGTACATCTGCCCTTTATCTAGTTCATAGATGCGATTCGTCACCCGGTTTAAGAAATAACGGTCGTGAGTGACGATAATGAGCGCACCTTTATAGCTCGGTAAATATTGTTCTAACCACTCAATCGAATCATGATCGAGATGGTTGGTCGGCTCATCTAATATGAGTAGATCTGCCGGTTGAATGAGTGCCTTTGCCAGAGCGACCCGCTTTTTCTGACCACCAGAAAGGGCATGAATCGTTTGATGATAGTCATGAATACCGAGCTTTGATAGAATGGTTTTCGCCTGTGTTTCGTGATCCCAGGCATTTTCTCTATCCATTCGTTCTTGTGCTCGTTGAAACACTTTTAGTTTTTGTTCACTTAACGGATCTTGTTCTAAACTGCTCCGTGCTTGTTCATATTGATGCAGCGTTTTGATCAGTGGCAAATCCCCCATGTAGATTTCATCTAAGACCGTCAGGTCTTCTTTTAGTTCCGCTTCTTGAGCTAAGTAACTCACGGTGAAATCTTTCGGATGTTTTAACTCCCCGAAGTCTGCGTCTTCTTTTTTACTCATGATTTTTAAGAAGGTCGACTTGCCTGTTCCGTTAACACCGACGAGGCCAATCCGTTCTCCGGTTTCGATTGAAAAGCTCACCCCATCGAGTAAGACTTTTTCACCGAACGCTTTATGTAATTGATGTGCTGATAGAATCTCCATAATAGTCTCCTTTTTCACGTATCACTACTGTTAAGTATAGTATAACTTGAGTCAGTTAAACAAGAAAAAACACAGCACCAAAGCGTTAAGGCTGTGTTTTTTCCAATGAGCTTATTGATCTATCCATTTAAAAAGTGCTACTTATAGAATTGGCGAAATTAACCTTGCGACGGATTCTTTAAAGCGAATCCAAGTTGAACGTTTTTTATAATCTTCCAGTGAGAGCGTGTAACATTCCTTCATGTCCCGTTCATATTGTTTAAGGAGTTGACGTGCCACTTGTTCACTGTACATAAACGCATTCACTTCAAAGTTTAACCGGAAACTACGCACATCAATGTTGGCGGTACCGACACTTGAAAGTTTCCCATCAACGACAATCGTCTTCGCATGAAGAAAGCCGTTTTCATAAATATGGATTTTAGCCCCTGCTTCTAACATATTTCCTACATAAGAATACGTTGCCCAGTAAACAAACGGGTGATCGGGCTTATTCGGAATCATGATCCGAACGTCAATCCCAGACAGTGACGCAATGCGAACCGCATCGGCCAGTGATTCGTCAGGAATGAAGTAAGGCGTTTGAATGTAGACATATTCTTCTGCTTCCATGATCATCTTAATGTAGCCATACTTAATCTGTTCCCAATCATTATCCGGTCCGCTTGAAACAATCTGCATCCCGACATTCCCTTTTGGTGTTGCTGTGTAGTAGACAGGATCGTATTGAAGCACACGCTCCTTTGATGCTTGGTTCCAGTCTAAAATAAATCGGGTTTGCATATTTCGCACCGCTTCACCAACAACGCGCAAGTGCGTATCACGCCAGTAACCAAACTTTCGTGACTTTCCTAAGTATTCATCGCCAATATTAAACCCGCCGATGTAACCAATCCGGCCGTCAATAATGGCGAGCTTACGGTGGTTGCGGTGATTAATTTTAAAGTTCAATTTAGGAATGATTGACGGGAAAAAAGCTTCAACATGTACACCCGCATCTTTAAGGGCCTTAATATATTTTCTGCTGAGCGTCTGGCGCCCATGTCATCATATAAGAATCTAACTTCTAATCCTTTTTTCGCACGGTCAATGAGCGCATCAGCAATCTTCCACCCAAGTTCGTCACTACGTACAATATAATACACTAAATGGACGTGATGCTTCGCATGTTTAATATCAAATAAGAGCTGATCAAACTTTTCTTTACCGTCGCTAAAAATCTTCACATCGTTATGTTGGGTTAGAATCGCATCATTGTTACGTAAATGTAGATAAAATAAGTCTTTATGATGGCGGTATCCCTTTTGAATCGGAAATGAATTTTCTTCAAGTAACTGTAACTGATTCTGGGCTGCCTTTTTGACACCTAACTTACTTTTATTATCCCAAATAAATAGTTTCGTGTTACTGAGCTTACGTCCAAAGATTAAATACAAAATAAAGCCCGCGATAGGGATAAAGGTTAAAACGAGTAACCATGCCCATGTCGATGTAGGATTTTTACGCTCTAAGAAGACAATCGTGAAGGCTAATACAATATTAAAAACTAATAGGGCCCCAAGTAAAAATGTAGGGACTGTCATTTCCTCACCTCTTTTCTTTCATATCCATAATATAGCATACCTAGGCTAACTCATGCACTTTTCTAGGTAACAGATACGAAAACCATGTGAAAAGTCATGGTTCACCACTCATTATTTAGGCCTCTTTATCTAGAAATTGACTCGTCTTATTCATTATTATATGTTATTCCCCTTCATGACATGAGTTAGGCAGGCAAACGATCAAAATTGATTAAAAAAGTTAAAAACGCACCTTTAACGTTATTGCTTTCTTTCACTATTTATAATAAGATACTAGTATACATGAAAACGCATGCAATAATAAACATAGCTTGTTCACATCACTTTAATACTACAACTCAATAAAGGAGCGACTAGAATGGCAAACGTCTTAACATTAGGTGAGATTCTACTCAGACTCTCAACACCGACAGGCACACGATTATCCACCGCAAAACAACTTGATTTAAATTACGGTGGGGCCGAAGCAAACACGGCCATCTCTTTAGCTATTTTCGGACACGAGACAACTTTTATCACCCGCTTACCCGATCATGCTCTCACAATCGGTATGATGCGTTACTTAAAAGGACTTGGGGTGAACACAAATAACATCATTAAAGGAGGGAAAAAGGTAGGCAGTTACTTTTTAGATGTGGGGGTCGGACAGCGTGCTTCAGAAGTCATCTATGACCGGGCAGGTTCTGCCTTTAGTGAACTAACAGAAAGCATGATAGATTTAGATACCGCAATCGATGGTTATGACTTGATTCATCTAACTGGTATTACACCGGCCTTATCACAATCTTTACAAGGCTTCACCCTTAAACTAATGAAAAAAGCAAACGAAAAAAATATCCCTATTAGCTTTGACTTTAACTTCAGACAAACACTCTGGTCTAAAGAACAAGCGCGTTCATTTTTCACTGAAGCGATGCCGTATCTGACCCACGTGTCACTTAGCCCGTGGGATATGACCCATCTTCTCGGCTACGATGACTTATCTCTATCAAATCGTCATGAAGATACACTCAACACGTGCTACAAACGTTTAATCGCTGATTATCCAAATATCCAAACGGTGTATGCGACAAAACGCCTCAGTCCATCAGCTTCTAAAAATGATTTAACCGGGTATTTCTATACAAACGGCACGCTTTTCTCATCTGAGACGTATACGATTGACCCGATTATTGACCGCGTCGGCGGTGGCGATGCTTTTGCATCTGGTATTTTACACGGGATCTTATCTCAATTTGAACCAGACAAAACGGTCACCTTTGCGACACAAGCATCGGTATTGAAACACTATATCTCAGGAGATGCGAACCTTGTTACCGAACAAGATGTGCTTGATGTGATGGCACACGGAGCGCAGATTAAGCGGTAAGTTAAATAGACACACGCACTTAATTGTCGTTTAGTACCATGTTAGTATAAACAAAAACACCGTTAAATCAAGCTTTCGATCCTCTTGATTTGACGGTGCTTATTTATTGAGCCATTTTGATTCACACTATCTAAGTCAATAATGCCGATTGGAAAATTAAACAAGTTACGCTATCGTTTTATTAAAAAATCCAGTTATAACGTTACACATATTAACTCAATTCAAATGATAAAAAATCCAACACTCCTTCCCCTATAAACATAAAATATAGCGCTACTATACCTTCAACATTTTCTAATTCTCTAGACGAAAACCAAGAAAATTCCTCACATGATTTCACATCAATTGCCGTCATTTGTTTACCATTTAGTTCCGTACTAACGAGGATTTTTCCATTCATTTTAGATTTTACCTTTATTGCTAGCTTATTTAAGTTCATCATGTTAAAGTACTTAAATCCAACCACACTTCCATCATGCATATTCGCAATATATTGGATAGGTCTGTCCTCGCCGTCTTGTTTTGTTTCTGTTATATAAGGCTGTCGATATTTGTTTAAAATCGCCCATGGACGGTAACGATTCGCACCTTTATCTGACATAAGTACACTAGCGATTCTCGCCTCATATTCACCTTGACCTAATAACGGTCCATTATTTAATCCACAGCTTGTCATCTCCACTTGATCAATCGAGCCATTTGAATTAATGGTTATTTTCTCTGCACATGCTTGACGTGAAAACATATGACCATTGGTATGTCGGTGATAAAACACATACCATTGATTGTTTATTTCGACTAAACTGCCATGGTTATTGCCATAATAATATTCTGCTTGTCTGTCTTGTTGGTCAACGTCTATATTACCGTTACTAATGATCGTGCCACCAAAAACGAAATCTCGATCAGGATAATCACTGATGGCATAACAGAGTTCGTGTTCATGAATCGATGAATAGATAAAGTAATAGCGCTCACCCATCTTTCTCATCGAACTCGCCTCGAAAAACGCGTGATTGTTAAAGCTTGTATCTTTAGCGTCAGAGACTTGAGGCACGATTAATGCCGGACCTGATTTAACCGTCAGCATATCTTTTTCTAACTCAAAAACATACGCACCAACATCCGTCTGCCTTTTGATAACAGCCTTAAAGGTGAGGTTTTCTTTGGTGCAAATCCTGAATAGAGGTACACGCGTTCATCGTCAACAAATATGCCCGGATCAAATTGAAAGACATCGCCTGTTTGTTTGCCGACAATGTTACCGTCAGGATATTTTACGTGCCCGTAAAATTCAAAAGGTCCCGTAGGTGTTTCGCTTTTGGCGACAGACATGACACCAGAAAAACCTAATGTATAGTAGAGATAATACTGTCCATCAGGTCCTTTCGCGATATCTGGCGCAAACATATTCTTTTTTCCTGTTTTGTTGTGTGGATCTTGATTCTTTTTGTATATGATACCCTCATATCGCCAACTTGCTAAATCATCGATTGGGGCAGACCACGTCACATAATCATTCTCACAAAAGGCTTTGCCATTAAACTGATCATGTGAACCATAAACATACACACGGTCACCAAATACATACGGCTCTCCATCAGGTATATACTCATCACTTGGAAGGTAAGGATTAAACGCTTGTTTCTTCATCATTAATTAAACCCAATCACTTTTTGCGAGATCTTATAAGCCATGACACTAATCATTCGCCCGACTTTACCCGGTAGATTAATCAACCTGCCCATCAATCCATATTTAAGATTGACGTATAGCTCAACATTTTCTTGTTTCACATAACGCATGAGTTCACGCTTTTTCCGTAAGTTTTCTTTCGTGCCTGATTTAATCAATAAAATAGCGGAAATTACCGTGACAATTTCTAAGTGTTTCAACATGTAATCGCGTAACCGTTCATTGTGTATCGTATCTAAATCAATCGCCTCTAACATCAAATGATTAACTTTAAGTTGCTGATCAATTCGGCGAATCATCACACTTTCATTGACTGATTGATCACTTCTACCAATGAAATATCGGTAGAAGTCAACATCAAGATAAAACAACCGTGTGGCATGAGGGAGCGGTGTGTAGACATACAGATTATCAACATAAAACGTATGCTTTGGCAACGTCAGATTCGCTTCTCGTAATAGATTTGTCCGGTAAATCATCGCATGCATCATCATGAATTGCCCTTTTTTAAACGGTTTAACCTCATCCCATGAAAATATTTTATCTTTTGGTAACACGTTGTCATAACGCATCACTTTACGATACTTACTTCCTTGTTTCTCATAAACAAAATTACTGATGAGTAAATCAATCGTCCCGGTCGTTCCAGAAAATGTCTTTAGTGTGTCAAGTAGTTTAAGGTAAGCCCTAGTATCGACCCAGTCATCGCTATCGACGACTTTAAAATAAAGACCCGTCGCATGTTTAAGACCGGTGTTAATCGCCTCACCATGTCCGCCGTTTGCTTGATGGATAGCCGTAACGACCCTGGATACTTGGCTGCATAGTGAGTCGCAATCGCTTCTGTTTCATCAGTTGAACCATCGTTAATGAGCAGAATCTCAACATCTTCTCCACCTACCACAAGTGATTCAATCGCGTAGTGCATATAACTTTCCGAGTTGTAGCAAGGAATAATAATAGATAATAGTTTCATACAATCACAACCTTATCTTTCTTTTGTTTCTTCAGGTACTTGTTTAAAGATAATTTTAAAGATTGGATAAAAGACCCAGAATGAAATGGCCGCATTAATCACCATTGTAATAATATCAGCGAGCGTCTCTCCTGTTTGCCCTAAGCCCCATGTATTCATGAATAGGTCGTAAATCGGTGCCTTATAAAACCCTTGTGCTGCGGCTGCGCCGATCGTGATTAAGATATACGCAATTACATACCAAAACGCCGCCACCCATGGATTCGTATTCGATTTAAAGGTAATATTTCGCTGAGCAAAGAAGTTAATAATCTGTGCCACCGCAATACTAATTTGAACCGCTAAAAAGTAAGCTAAACCGCCACCTCCGCCGTCAGCTAAAGCACCAGCTGGGTAGTCAAAAATATAATAGGCACTACCATCCACACTCTGACCGACTTGCCAGATTTGAAAATCGGTAAAAATTAAGGCTGTATCCGCAAACCAACTTCTTAACAACGGCATTAACACAATCTGTAAGACCGTCACACCATTACTCAATAAGAAAAACACGAGAAACTGCGCGGTATTTGGATGGTTTTCTTTAAAATTCGTCCAAAACTGAAGTGGCTTTGCCCCTTCTTTCTCTTTTTTAATGTAGTCAGCACTCATTTTACTGCTCCTTTGTTGTATAAGTCTAGTATTTTTTAAATAACTTGCATCCCTGTCGTTCACTTTTAGATCACACACTTATTGACATTGGCCATGTCTCGTATGATGACCTATAGTTTGATTAATTTTTTAGCGGCACTCAATTGAGTACCGCTAAATGAGCTGATAAATATAGTTAGCTAATTAAATTAAGCAACGTCTCGTTTTTTACTGTTTTTGAATACAAAGTAGAAAGCTAATACAATGGCTAGGCCAATAAGAATATTGACATAGATAGAAATTGTCACCCATTGCGGTGTTTCATCACTCATACCTGCATCCATCGCGCGACTATTTGCTGTTGTGTAAAGAATATTTTTAGAGGCGTCTCTAAGTGCCCACTGCGTATCAATGCCCGTAGCATCAAACTCAGGTACACCATAAGGTGCAACACCCGTAAGCAATAAGTCATTACCATTTCTAATCGCTTGTTGTGCACTCATATAAGGTGTGTCATCAATAATATACATATCGGTAATAACTGTCCCTTTAAAGCCCCACTCATTACGTAATACTTCGTTTAATAAACCATTGCTGGCACCGGCCCAAGTCGTTCCGATACTGTTAAAGGCAGACATCGCTCCCATAGCGCCACCTTCTTTTACAGCAAGTTCAAATGGTTCTAAATAAATTTCACGAATGGCTTGTTCATGACTCCAAGTTAAGACGCCTAATTGACGATTTTTTTCTTGGTCATTGAGCGCAAAGTGTTTCATATAAACAACGCCACCATTATCTTGGTACCCTTTGATCGCATTTGCCGCCATTTTACCTGAAAGTAATGGATCTTCAGAATAATACTCAAAGTTACGTCCGGCAAATCCCGTACGGTGAAGGTTAATACCAGGCGCATACCATCCTGTTACGCCATACACTTCTGCTTCAGCTCCAATGGCTTGTCCCATTTCTTCAGCAAGCACAAGGTTCCACGTGGAGGCTACCATCACTTGTGACGGGAATGGAATCCCTGATGCTCCAGTAGCAGATACAAACGAACTAATACCCGCTGGTCCATCATAATCTACTGTCCCTGGTTTTTCTACAGATTCTAATTCAACGGTTTTATAACCACCATTTAATACAAGTGATTCCATATCTTCAACGGATAGTTGATTTAAAAGTTCTTCCCAGCGTTCATCGTCATAATCTACACCGGTAAACTCCTCTAATGTCAATCCGTTGTCTTCTCCAGTTATCGGTGCTTCATCGTGTTCACGCTCAGTAATATCATAACGCACATCATTGACCATGCTTATAAAGGCTTCATCTACTAGTGTTCCTTTTACTTCAACGACGTCGCCTTCTTCTGTCGTAATCTCAAATACGTCGTTTTGATTTACTTCATCGATATTTTCAAATCCGTTTTCTCTAGACAGATACGTTTCAATACTGCCTTCTCCTGTCACATCTTCATCAAATTGATTGGTTGCCACTTGTTGATCTGTTTCACGAGCTGTTTCATCAAAGACTGTTTCACTGAGTGTTTTTGAACTTACATCAGCGATTTTTTCATGTGAGTTACGCATTAACATTAAGTCATACTCACCAGATTCTAAAACATATGCCCCATTGTCGCTATAGACTTTGTTTGAATCGTATGAAGCCATATCATCTACGTTAAATGACAAGGTCACAACTTGTGATGCACCTGGTTCAATCACGTCTGTCTTCACAAATGCGCCAAGGTCAACAACTGATTTTTCAATATTGCCTGTGTAAGGCGCTGAATAATAGAGTTGAACAACATCTTTTCCGGCCATTTCTCCCGTATTGGTTACTTCAACGTCAACCGTCACTTCTGAGTCATCCCATACGAGTGAACCAGACACGACTTCTTGTTCGAAAGTCGTATAGCTTAACCCATGTCCAAAGGGATACATAACTTTTTGTTCGTAATTGATGGCCCCTTCTGCAGCTGCCGTTTCATAATAACGGTAACCAACGTAAATACCTTCGGCATAATTAATATACTTAAGTGGTACATTCTCTTGATCATAAGCTTGTGAGAAGCTACCATCTGAATTTTCTACAACATAGCTAAAGTCACCAAAGTTTTTAGCTGCCGGTGCATCAAATAAATCTGTCGCATATAGATCAACCGTGCGACCTGATGGGTTGATTGTACCTGCAAGCACTTTTCCTAATGAACCAAAACCACTTTGTCCTGGTCCAGCAATATTAATAACACTCTTCACTTGTTCATACTCTCTTGTCCAGTCTAATTCAAACGTATTAGCACTGTTCACAACAACGATAATATTATCAAAGTTGGCTGTAACAACTTCAACCATATCTCTTTCTCTGTTACTGAGTTCTAAATAGTGTTTATCTGGATCTAGATCATCTTCATTCCCGAATTTTTGTCCTGCCCCAAACATCCCCGCATCAGGATCAAATGTATCAGGACCATCAAGGACATCTGGTAAGTCAGCGCCTTCTCCACCTGAACGAGAAATGAAGATGACAGCTGTGTCTGAAAATTCTTTTGCTTGATTGATTCTGTCTTCAGTGTAAAAGTCACTAGCGACAGGTTCTGGAACAGACCAATCCTGGCCATCCATAAGTACAAGCGGTCTTTCAATGCCTGTTGCTACATAATCATCATATAACGATTGATTCACTTCAATACCCGCATCTTTAAATCCATCTAAAGGCGTAATAGCTGTAGAGGCATCTGTGCCACCTGAACCTGTACCACCATAGATAGGATTAGTAAAACTCCAACCAAATACGTTTACTTTTGCCCCATCTGCTAATGGAAGGGCATTATCATCATTTTGTAATAAAATAATACCTTCATCCGCGATTTTTTCTGCTACTTCTTTAGATTCATCTCTTACGGCGACGGCTTCTGGACTAGTAATATCTAGCTCATCAAAGTACGCTGTAATGACATCTGAATAATAATTTAGAGCAATATTGGCACCAATGACAATGATCACTAACACCGATAATATCGTACTCCATACCGTTCGAAACTTTTTCTTACTCATTTTTTTCTTTTCCATTTCTGTATAGCCTCCTTAGATATATGTGTATAGGAAGTAAATGAGCTATTTAAAAGCTAATGATAATAGCTTTACTTCATTTTTTAAGTTGTTTTCGACCTTTGACTACTTCTTTGATGCCTTTAAAGAACTGACCATTAATCGCCGTTAACATCCCGTCAACCATCGGCATATTAATTGCTCCACCCGTCATTCTGGCATAACCTCTAAACGGCATATGATACACCGACATCATAATCAAGTTCGCCGTCTCACGCTTACCCATCTTCCAAAGGAAAGTATGCGCGAAAGTCACCAGACGGTAACTGAATCGTCCAATCCAACCTTTCGAATAGCGACACTGACTAATCGTGTCATTATAGCCTAATGGTTGTGATCTGTCCCAAGTTGATTTTGGAATCGGTCTTCCAATCAAGGCTTCAAATGCCGCATCACTGATCTCACGTATGTTGCCTGTATAATAAGGCGCTAACACTTTTTCATCATATGGATGGGCATTGACTGATCCTTCAATGTCTATCGTCGTCATTAACTGAATCGTCTCACTAGATGACGCAATCATGAGTTGATACGTGCCCGCTTCTTTTTCCCACTTATTCGTGCTGACGTTAAAGTATCTAAACGTATAGTCATCAAAATCAATCGTGACTTCTTTTGTTTCATTCGGGAATAAATGGACTTTCTTAAACCCTTTAAGCTCTTTATTCGGTCTAAAGATCCGACTCGATTCTTTTCCAACATAGAGTTGAACGACTTCTTTTCCAGCCACGCCACCCGTATTGGTTAATTTGACCGTGACACCGGTATCAGTAACGGATACATCTTCATACTTAAAGGTCGTATAACTTAGGCCATAACCATAAGGGAACCTAACGTTAACATCCGCTGAATCATAGTAACGATAACCGATAAATGGACCTTCACGATACTCAACACTCACTTCTTTACCTGGGAAGTAGTGATACGTTGGTGTATCTTCGTAGCGAATCGGGTAGGACTCTGATAATTTCCCTGACGGGTTTGTTTTCCCTGTTAAAATATTCAGCATCGCCTTAGCCCCTGCTTGACCACTTAAATACCCGTGGACAAGACCTTTCACGTCATCAACAAACGGTAATTCCACGGCCGAACCACATGAAAGCACCACGACAATGTTCGGATTCACAGTCTTTACTGCTTGGACTAAGTCAAGTTGATTTGAAGGAATCTTCATATCACTTCGATCAAGGCCTTCCGCTTCTGTTACTTCATCAAGACCTAAATAGAGTAAAATCACATCAGCTTCTTTGGCAAGTTGCTGCGCTTGTTTAAGTTTCTTCTGATCTTTTTTCCCGTAACGATTAAAGCCTGGCGCATAACCGACAACATCTAAATCGTATCGTTTAACCGCTTCCAATGTTGTTTCAAGTTCAGTCGGATTAACAACCGATGAACCGGCCCCTTGATAACGCGGGGTATAAGCAAAGTCACCAATGATCGCGAGCTTTTCTGTTTTCTTTAACGGCAAAATATTGCCTCGTTTTTTAATAAGACGATAGACTCTTCTGCCACCTTCTCAGCGAAAGCGTGATGACCTTTTACGTCAATTGTTGCTTTGTCTCTGGCTAGTGCTTCGTTTGTTGTTAACATTAACTCTAAGAGTCGATCAACGGCCGTATCTAAGATTTCCTCTTCGATCACGCCTGTTTGTACAGCCTTTATAATGTCTTGGACTGTCTCACCATTGGCCGTTGGCATTTCAAGCTCATTTCCTGCGATTAAGCCTTTCACTCGGTCATTACTACCGCCCCAGTCGGTGACAACGACACCATCAAAGCCAAATTCCTCACGTAAAATCTCTTGCATGAGGTGTCGATGTTCATTTGTGTAGTCACCGTTTAACTTATTGTAAGACGACATTACCGTCTTCACATCACCTTCTTTGATGGCGATTTCAAAAGCGGTTAAGTATATTTCACGTAACGTACGTTCATCCACAATCGTATCAATCGACATCCGGCGTTCTTCTTGATTGTTCACCGCAAAGTGTTTCACACAAGCAGAGACCCCTTGAGACTGAATCCCGCGAATGTAGGCCGCTGATAATTTGCCGGCTTGATAAGGATCTTCACTGAAATATTCGAAATTACGCCCACATAGCGGATTTCGTTTCATGTTAATACCAGGCCAAGCAGCACATTAACGCCTTGTGCATGTGCTTCTCTACCGAGATGTTCCCCGATTTTTTCACCGAGTTCGGTATCCCAGCTATTAGCTACTGTTGCAGCAGTTGGAAAACACGTCGCTGGAACGCTTTCATTTAATCCTAAGTGATCGGCAGCGGCCGCTTGCTTTCTAATCCCGTGCGGGCCATCCGCAAGAAAGATACTGTCAACACCTAAGCGTGCAATGCTTTCTGTTTCCCAGAAGTTTTTCCCTGACATCAACGATGCCTTTTCTTCGAGTGTCATTTGTTCAACTAATTGTTTATGTTTCATCTCTTTTCCCTCTTTTTATATCTCGTATTTTCACCTGCCATTTGTACACCTTAACGTTAAAGCATGTTCAACATGATGGTTATAATTTAACATGAATTTAAGTAAGCGCTTATCATTCTTCATGAACGTCACGTTTTTTTACATAAACGACATCTAAGTGCCCATAGAAAAAGACTATTCGCCGTTGAATAGTCTTGTCATCATACTGTATGTGGTAATAAAATCATCAGTTTAAACCAGTGGTTCTTCTCGCTAATCTGTACCGTACCGCCGTACTTTTCGACCGCATGTCTGATACTTTTGATTCCGTAACCATGGGCTTGTTTATTCTTCTTTGTTGTAGACGGTAAGCCGTCTTGATAACGCAAGGCACCTTCAAAATAGTTTTCAACTTGAATCATCGTAAACTGGTGTTGTTTTTTAAGTAACACATGAATCAGACGTTTGTCACTATCCTTTACCTTACACTCATATTCAATCGCATTGTCTAAAGCATTACCAAAAATGGTGACAATATCTTTTACATCCATTTCATTTAATAACTGTCCGTCCGCGACAGCTGTCAACGTGATGTTGTTTTTTAAGCAGTTCATATGTTTCATCGTCAAGAGTGTATCAAGCACGTGATGCCCGGTTTTATGTTGGGCTTCAAACATCTTTATCTCATCTTGCATCTCATCGATAAACGCTTCTCGTTTATCAGGATCTGTTTCTGCTTTTAGGGCAATCAGTTGGTGTTTTAAATCATGGTATTTGAAGTTAATAAGATCGATACTTTCCTTTGACTGTTGGTACTGGGTATATTGATATTTAAAAATGTTTTGCATCGCTTCCAGTTCATGTTTAACTCTTAGTTCATTTAATTGAACGTGATAAGCAAATAGAATCGCAAAACCTCCGAGGTCTACGAGTGTGCGAATATTTAAAATCTCCGTCGTATACTGTCCGCTAAAAGGTGTTCGCACCGAAACAAAGCTTAGATTACTAATAAAGAAAACAGCCACCCCAATCGTCGCACTTGACCAAAACTCGCGTGGCTTTATGCCTAACACACCGTCTTTTGGGATGTGTTGTCTTTCGAGAAACCAAATAAGAAAAAACAAAAGAAGATACGTTGTGATTAATAAGCTCACACTTAACATTGAATAAGCGGATTCGTTTCTTAACAAATAAAAATGTAACTGCCAATGGAATGAAGCAACGAGCTCTGCGGCGACAAAAGCTTTAACGACAAAATAACCAGCTTCATACATGGATACCTCTGTCGTTGTATAGATAAATAGCCACATCATCATCACCGCAAGTGCCATGCTTGGAATCCAGAAATAAATCGGTAAATCACCCGTTACCATTAAAAATGATGCTTGGATGACTAAAGCCCCTAGCATGATGCTGATAAGTTTTCCGCCAGTATAATGACGTTTTAACATACTCATATAGACAACACACGCAAGCCACTCAGATAAAGCTGTAAATAAACGCGGAATCTCTGGAAATAGATCGTTCATATCGATTGGTCTCCCCAATGTTTAGTGAGCGTGTCTAGAAAGCCTTTTTTCTTCGTTCGACCCATCGGTAATTCTGTTGTTTTCATGACGACAAACGGATCATTAATTCCTTGAACGTAGTTAAGATTAACCATAAACCCTTTATGTATCCGGTAAAAACCGTCACCTTTTAATACTTCCTCATAATGTTTAATCGCCCCCGTTGATTCAATGATCCCGTCTATCGTATGAAAGAGGAGTTGATGACCTTGGCTCTCAATATAATAGAGATCTTTTAGTTCCAATCTTACGACGCCACCTTTTACTTTAATGGTGATAAAGCGACTTTTTTTTAAGCTCAAGACGTTCAAGCGCTTTGAGTAGCCGTTCTTTAAAGGCAAAATAATTGATCGGCTTTAAAACATAATCAAGGGCATCGACCGCGTAGCCTTTAATCGCATATTGGGTCATATTCGTAATAAAGATAATAATCACGTGTTGATCAACTTTTCTAATTTCTTCTGCGACCGTCATCCCATCCATTAAAGGCATTTGAATATCCAAGAAGATAATATCAAACTGGGAAGTATAGTGATCAATAAACTGATCACCATCGGTATAGATTGACCACTCCAGCGGCTGATGTTGTTCTTCTTTGAATGTCGTTAAAAACGCTTCCAATTGTTCGTGGTACAATGTTTCATCTTCAACGATTGCCACCTTTACCATTTCCCCGTCACTCCTTTTGTCTTACGTTATAAGGACTCTCCCTAACGATAGGGGACGAATCTATCCTTTACAATTTTAGATTGATAGGTGATAATTTACACCATAAACATTAAAGGTTCAACTCCATTAGAGCCCAATCGCCTTTAAGTATAGCACACCCATTTTTTAAAATACCAGCCTTCCTTTTTTCTTCTCTAGTAAAATATAAACATGTAAGGGGTCTTAATATGATGTATGATTATTTAATTGTTGGCGCCGGACTTTTTGGCGCTGTGTTTAGTTATGAAGCAACAAAACAAGGGAAAACTTGCCTGGTGATTGATAAACGTCACCATATCGGTGGGAATATCTATACAGAAAAACAAGCCGGGATTGATGTCCATAAATACGGCGCGCACATTTTCCATACGAATAGTAAAAAGATTTGGGATTATGTGAATCAATTCGCAGCATTCAACCGATTTACTAATACTCCCATCGCTAATTATCACGGGGACATTTATAACCTCCCCTTCAACATGAACACCTTTCATCAATTATGGGGTGTGGTAACACCTGATGAGGCGAAAGAAGTCATCGAACGTCAGAAACAACAAGCAGGTGTAACTCATCCAACCAACTTAGAAGAACAAGCGATCTCACTTGTTGGTACGGATATTTATGAAAAACTGATCAAAGGCTATACCGAAAAACAATGGGGTCGACTTGCGACGGAACTTCCAGCGTTTATTATTAAGCGCCTGCCAGTGAGATTTACGTACGATAACAATTATTTCAATGATCGTTATCAAGGTATTCCAACGGAAGGCTATACCCACATTATTGAACAGATGCTTGAAAAATCTGACGTTAGACTCGGTATTGATTTTTTTGATGATAAAGATCACTATCAACAACTGGCTAAAAAGACGGTCTTTACTGGGATGATTGATCAGTACTTTGATTACGTCGATGGCACCCTTGACTACCGGAGTTTACGGTTTGAAACAGAACTAAAGCCCATCAGTAACTACCAAGGAAACGCCGTTGTGAATTATACTGATTCGGACACACCTTATACGCGCATCATTGAACATAAACATTTTAATTTTGGGACGCAACCTGACACGATCATCACCAAAGAATATCCAAGTGATTGAAAAAGGGGGATGAGCCGTATTATCCTATCAACGATGAGAAAAATAATGCCCTCTATCTAAAATATAAACAACGCGCCGAAAAAGAAACGAACGTGATCTTTGGTGGTAGACTCGCGACGTATAAATATTATGACATGCACCAAGTGATTGGGGCCGCTCTTGAAACGGCTGAAAGGGCGTTAAGCCATGACCAATAAGTCGCTTCGTCAAGTAAAAAGCATTCTCACAATCAGTGATGCTTTTGTCATCTTGATGTTACTGATCATTTCTTTTACGCCACTCGCGATCTTTCACTACAGCTATGCCCAGTCGGCAGATGATACCGTCGTCGCTTATATCTCTATTGATGGCGAAATCGTTGATGAATTTATTTTAAGTGATACGACACCACATGAGCTAAAAACTTATTATCCTGCGGGGAATCAATACAACATCATTGAAGTTGATGAGACGCGGATTCGGGTAAAAGAAGATAATTCACCCGACCAAATCGCGGTGAAAACCGGTTGGATCTCGCGTCCTGGTGAGACGAGTATTTGTTTGCCACATAGACTCATGATTGAGATTAGAGGAGAGGCAAATACTGATACACCTACCGATATTAATGCGTACTAACAGGACATATAAGTTTATACACTTAAATCGATAAAAAATTTAAGAAATTCTAACTTATCACTTGACGAACGGGATGAAGTTCACTATAATCCATACTAACAACTTAAAACTCTTATTACGAGTGGCTGAGGGAATAGGCCCTGCGACGCCCAGCAACCCCTGCATAGGCAGAAAGGTGCTAAATCCTACAGATGTGACATCTGAGAGATAAGAGGAGGACATGTGCGGTTACAACACCCTCTTCTTATTTTTCAAAGAAGTGGGTGTTTTTTGTTTCACCCTCAACTTATCGCATCCGTGTCGTTTCTATATTCAGAATAAACAAATTTTTTATATTCTAAGGAGGAATTACTTATGACCCACAATCCCTTTCACATTCAAGGTGCCGAAACACAACTCATTCACGCCGGCCAACAGACCGACCCTACTACCGGTGCTGTTGCTGTTCCGATTTACCAAACCACCGCTTTTTCATTTAAAGACACCGAACATGCGCAAAATCTTTTCGCATTAAAAGAACCTGGCAACATTTATTCAAGGATTATGAATCCCACCGTTGATGCGTTTGAACAGCGCATCGCTGCATTAGAAGACGGCGTGGCCGCTGTTGGTGTTGCCTCTGGTATGTCAGCGATCACACTCGCTATTTTGAATGTCGCCGAAGCAGGGGATGAAATCATTACCGATAGTAACCTTTACGGTGGGACATATAATTTATTCGAGCGCACGTTACCGAAATACGGCATTAAGGTGATCTTCGTTGATGGAACTGATCCACAAAACTTTGAACAAGCCATCACCGCCAAAACAAAAGCGATTTTCGCTGAAACGATCACGAACCCATCACTCAACGTTTTTGACATTGAAGCGGTCAGTGATATCGCTCATAGCTATGACGTCCCACTCATTATTGATAACACGTTTGCAACGCCATATGGGGCTAAACCACTCACCTTTGGTGCGGATATCGTCGTTCACTCAGCGACGAAATGGATTGGTGGTCACGGAACTACCATGGGTGGGGTTGTCGTTGATGGTGGTCGTTTCAACTGGAATAATGCCCGCTTTAAAGGCTTTACTGAACCGGATGAGTCGTATCACGGCATTCGTTACGGCATTGACGCAGGCCCAGCAGCGTTTGCGATTAAATTACGCGTGCAACTGTTACGTGACATCGGTCCGTCACTTAGCCCACAAAATGCCTTTAACTTACTTCAAGGATTAGAAACATTAAACTTACGCATTAAGCGTTACCATGACAATACGAAGCGCGTCGCAGATTATTTAAACAACCACCCTCAAGTCGAATGGGTGAACTATCCAGGGAATGCCGATCATCCAGGATATGCGCTAGCGAATAAATATCTGATTGATTATTACGGCTCGGTCATTACTTTTGGTATTAAAGGTGACCGCGAGACCGGCCGACAAGTGATTGACCATGTGAACTTGTTCTATCATGTCGCGAATGTCGGTGATGCCAAGTCGCTAATCATCCATCCAGCGTCAACGACGCATCAACAGTTATCAGCTGAAGGGTTAGAACAAGCAGGCGTCTCGGAACAATTAATCCGTCTTTCCATTGGACTTGAAACGTCTCACGATATTATTGCTGACTTAGATCAAGCGATCGCTAAAGCAACGGAGACAACACCAACGCTAACACCTTCTACAGAGGATGCGATCTATTGGGCGCTTCATTCCCCGTTCGCACGTGAAGAGGGCCTCCGTCCAAAAGAAATTGTCGTCGTTGGTGATCCTACTCAACACGGTTGCTTAAAGAAAATTAAAAAATTAGGCTTCCATTATAAAACGTTCGACGAACAAGCAGAGATTATTGATATACTCTTTGTGACCGAACCTAATCAGCTAACAGACATTCCTGCCCACGCGAAAATCGTCTGGTTTAAAACAAAAGAAGATTATCAGGTACTAAAACAACAAGCTTTAGCTAACAATCAAGTCATTGTTGAAGGTGCGTGTCTCTTTGGTACGGCTAATAAAATCCGGTTAAATCCGCGTCGTGACTAGTACAAATATCTAGCGTTTTTCATACTTTCGACACCCTTTGATGAGCTTGAGCTGTCACTTTGACTGCTCAAGCTATTTTTCTTGTCATTTTTTGTCTATCTGGTTATTGAAACGTCTTATCAAGACTACTATAATAGAAAAGCAATCTTGTTTTAAAATCTGTTTTAAGGGAATATTATCAAAAGAACTTTTCTTTAAGGATGGATGTCTTATGAGTAATCATCGTAAAAAAGTACTCCTTATTATATTAGTCGGTCTCATCGTGGCGGGTAGTATCGCTTTCTTTATCTTTCGACCCCTGCCCATCTACGAAACGACCTCTATTCAACCAGAAGAGGAAAATATTACGACGGTCATTAACCAAGTCGATGAAAAAGATGAAGAAGTACAATCAAATGCGACTGATTTGTCACTCGACTTAAAAACAGCTGTAGAAGAAACATTAAGAATTTTCACACGGACCGATGTGAAATTACCGCCCTAGGCGATTCACTTACTCAGGGTGTCGGTGATGAAACAAATAGTGAAGGCTATATCGGTGTGTTGAAAGGTTACTTTGATCAAACGGACACACGCGTAGCTATTAATAACTTCGGAAAGCGTGGGAACCGGACGGATCAATTACTCACTCGCCTTACAGAGGAAGAAGCGATCATTGATTCCGTTGAAGAGGCCGATTTTATCCTCGTCACGATTGGTGCCAATGATTTAATGCAAGTAGTGAAAAACAACGCACTAAATCTCAACCTTGATGTGTTTAACGAAGAAGAACAAGCCTTTAAGACACGTCTCACTGACATTTTCGAGATGATTAATGATTATAACCCGGACGCAGAGATTTATTTGCTCGGTTTTTTCAATCCGTTTCTCGGCTACTTTGATAATGTCATTGCTTTAAATGAAATCTTGACTTCTTGGAATCAAACTGGTAAGGAAGTGATTGAATCGTATTCGAATGGGCATCACATCGATTTATATGATTTATTTGCCCTCAAAGATATTTCGCTGTTAGCCGATGACAACTTCCACCCCAATAAAACAGGCTACACCTTAATTGGGGCACGGGTATACAACTACCTTAAACAGGATATTGACACATTAACGAGCGAGTTAAGCTCAAATAATGTATCACCAGAATCCTAACAAAGAAAGCTTGTAGAATGGACTGATGATTGTGAAAGAAAGTTTTATCAACTCAATAAAGAAAATGACGACATGGCACCGCCGCTTTATCTTACTAGCTCTCATTAACGGCGTCTTGATTGTCACCTTGTTCGTATTTCTCCTCCTCACACCTCCTGTGTCTGATGCTTTACCTGATCCAACGTATCAGGAGGAATTAGGGGCAAAGTTCACAGTAGAAACGACAAAAAGCGATCTAAATGATTTAATTAATACGTATATAAATCAAGTACTGAAAACAAACCAGGCTAATTTTGATGTTATTGTGGATAACGATATTCAACTGAATGGGGAACTATACGCGTTCGGCGTGCCTATTCCACTTCGAGTGACGATGGACCCGGTCGTCATGGACAACGGGGATATCGTGCTAAAAATGAACACACTCTCACTCGGATTACTCGACCTACCACGCGGACGCATTCTCCATTACATTAATCGCCAAGTAGAAACGCCAGACTGGCTTTATTTTGATTCAGAAAATGAACAAATCTATTTAGCCGTAACGTCTATTGAAATTGACAGCAACCTTCGCTTTAGAGTTGATGCGCTTGATCTATCAACGGATTCTATTATCTTTACCTTCACCGTTCCAAAAAGTGGCGTTGATACTACTACAAATGAATAATCTTTAACAAACACTACAGCAGCCGCTTAACATTACGGCTGCTTTTTTCATCTATATTTAAGTCGCTTTAGCATATAAAAAACCAACCTGAAAGTGACAGATTGGTTTTGGTATAAGAAATATAATAGCAGGCCTTGATGTTCATTCATAAAAAGTAAGTGTTAACCCGACTAATTTTTCAACTCATACGAAAGAATGAGCGAATCGGTAAACGAAATCTTCGTTTCTTGTCATCTAAATTTAAATAATTTTTTAGTGTGCCCATATAGACAAGATCTAACTTATCCCATTGCCTCAAATCATCTGGGCGCGTTAAGCCTGCGCGTTTATCTCTCGGATACAAATCAATTTCTTGAAGCATCGTCGCGACAAACTGTGAACAAAAATAAGCATGCGTGCGTTTTACTTCATAATTAATAAAGAAACCGAATAATCCAATAAAATTATAGCGGTATAAGTGCTGCATCGACTCAATCATTTGTAAGTGTTGGCGCAAGGCTAAATATTGGTCATTAGAAATCTCTAGCTCATATACGGCACACATCGATTGATTAAAAAAAGGTTCTGTCACAGCTTCTCTCACAAACCCACCAATAAACGGATTGTAAGGGCGTTTACGACCAAAGCTATAGACTTCACTCAAATCTTTATCGAAGGCAATCGAGACATGATTCAGATTCGTTTTTGTATATAAATCAATCGCCTTAGATAATAATGTTCCTGTCGATAAGAATAGTAAATAGATCGTGCGTGTCTCTTTCATAGTTGCCCCCTTTCCTTTCTTACTACTTAGACACAACCAACAAGTAAAAAGTTACATCGCACACAATAAAAGAAGTCAAGGATTGATATAGTGACCTCTATCGTGTATTCTCAGTATAGCATGAAATAATCAAAAAAAGTCTTTTTCATACAATTTTCCAGTCAACAAATCATGTATCTGTTCGACACCAATAATGAATAGTAGACAGGAGGAAAAACCTATGCAGCGGATCCTTATTCTCGGTAGCCCTGGGACAGGTAAAAGTACACTCGCACGGGAACTGAGTCACCATCTTCAGCTCCCCCTTTATCATTTAGACCAATTTTTCTTTGAAGCACATTGGGTCATTAATGAACCAGCCTTCAAACAAAAACTTCACGACGTTCTTCATGAAGACCGCTGGATTATCGACGGAAATTATGCCGCTTCTCTACCCCAGCGATTATCACGGGCTGACACGGTCATTTACTTAGACTATCCGACTCCTATTGCCTTATCCGGTATTATTAAACGCTACTGGCGTTATAAACATACGACAAGACCAGATATGGCACCAGGGTGCCTAGAACAACTCAAACCTTCATTCCTTTGGTACGTCCTGACCTTTAAACGAAAGAAAAGAAAACAAACATTTGCGAGCCTAACAGCGACTCAAATCCCCGTCTATTTCTTTCATTCGCGTAAAGAAACAGCGACCTTTATCCGAACGCTAACAAACTAAAGATTACTTATTTCGACTGTGTTTGTTTGCGCTCTATCCATAACTCCCGATTTCCGATAGCTCTTTAACACGTAGAAAGTCATCACACCTAAAAACCAAAGATGATCGTTGATAGACCGGCATACGACAAAAGTAAGATGATGGCGACTACCACGCCAGTCCCACTAACGCCTCCGCGTTCGCGGTAATCTGCTTGAGATAAATCATCATGTTGAAATTCAGCCAATTTTTGTCTTACATGCCGGTAATATAAGGCATTCCCTTTCATCCCCAAGTAGAAATAGAGCACAAGGGGAAGCAAGGTACTAAGAAAGAAAAGACTCGTCACGGCTGCGACAAAATCCATTAAGAAAAACACACCAATGAGAATTAATAATTCTCGGTACATCTTCCGGTAACCGAGCCAAAACAACCCGACAAAAAAGCTCGCCCAGTTCCAACCTGCGTTTACATCCGGTTGAGATGCGACCGACCACTTTTGGTCATAAAAGTGATAACGGGTATCAACAAAAGCCTGCCAAGGCTCTTCTTTGTGTTCGGCATCTTGATGTTTTTCAGACCGATTGACAGTCAATCCATCATTAATTTTATCGTCTTGTTGGTCTTTTGAGACGTTGTCGTCTCTAAAATAGTCTTGTATATTCAAGCCACACGTCGGACAAAAGACTGCCGCGTTTGGTGCTTCATTTCCACAGTTTGGACAAAACATTGACGTCACTCCTTTGTTTTTTTCCAGTTTAACATAAGCCTGTGCTAGCTACAGAAATTTCTTTTATTAAACTCGATGGACACCCCAGTCGTCAGTTGTCTAAATGAAAAACCCCCTTACATAAGGAGGCTTTACTTATTATCTTTATTTTGAATATCAACCATCGCTTGATGAGCTTCCGCATAGTATTCTGCGGCGAGTTTATACTTGCGGTTATTGTAATAATAATCACCTAGTAGTCTAACATACCCAGCATAAGCAATATATAATTTGCGTGATTTAAAGTACGGAATCACTTCTTTCACGAGTAGTTTTTCGAAGTTTTGCGTGAAACCATATAACGCAAAGCGCAGTACTTTTACTTGATAGACATAGCGCGGGGGCATATCTTTTTCTGATTTTAATAATGTCTCTGCTTTTGTTAACCAGTCTTTCGCAAGGTCTGGTTTTTCATATTGAATATACGTCTTCACATGACCGAGTATCGCAATTAGTTCCTGAAGACTAAATTGATGCTTCACTAAATCATAGGCTTTTGCATAGTAGCGTATAGCTTGAGTTGACATGTTTAAGTCATGGAACAATTCACCAATCGCTTCATAGACCCGAAACAGAATCGTATCACTCGATAACCGTTTACCTAAGCCTTCCGCTAATTCAAATTGTTTTAGCGCTTCATCCATTTCTCTAATCCGTTTATAGTTCACACCTTTTAAAATATGACACTTGGCTGCCCGTTCTAATCGGTAATGATCGCGATAATAAACAAGCGACCGTTCTGAATAAACAGAGGCATGATAAGAATAATGTAACACCGTTGCGGTTTTAGCCACGTGGTAAATTAAATCATAGTACTCTTCACTTTCCTCTTTGAAAATATCACTATAGATTCTTTCTGCTTCTTGAAAGTGTAAGAACGCTTTCTCGTAACTCGACTCCAAGTATTCAAAATGGGCTTTAAATTTTAACCAATAATATTGTTCTTTTTCAGAAAAATATTTTTGATCTTGTTTTAAGAGCTTTAGTTTGCGTTTAGCTTTATCTTTTTGTTTAGTCAACACAAAATAATAGAGCGTATGTAGCTTGACTAACCAGAACAGATCAGCATCAATCACTTTTTCAATTTTCGTTTGAATGTCTTGATACAAATCATGGGCTAAGACGAGATCGCACTTTAGTAAACTTTCCATCCAGCGCATCACTTGGCTAGCGATATCTTCATCAATCACCTTTTCCGGACTAATTCCTAGACGTTCGCACAATTTCTTAACCGCTTCCGGATTTGGATCAGCGGCATTACGTTCGATTTTTGAAAGATAAGAGACTGAGACAATCCCTTTTGCGAGTTCCTCTTGTGTTAAGTTGTATTTGATACGAAAATATTTTATTTTTTCTCCGATACCATCTGACATAGCTTCACCCCTTATCTTTCCTTATTTTACACAAATTTATGACTTTAGTCACCATTTATTTGGAACATTTTTAGATTTGTTCTCGAAAATCGATTGTTTTTATTACTCATCACGCTTAAAAATCGGTAATTTATACTAATTGCGATAATCCCCACCTATTTTTAACCATAAACAGCCAAGTTATTCCCCTTTCCTCATCTCTAGACAGACCATCACACGCACTCATCCTTGTCATTTTTTCTTCATTATATGTCGAATCCACATTCCTTTTTTATATTTGAGCTAATAATATTGACTAACAGACGGGAATCATCTAAAGTAGGCTCTATGAGCTTAATGATGGAGGAATGCACGGATGTTACAAGCAACAAATGTAAGTTTACGGTTTGGAGATAAAAAGTTATTTGAAGATGTGAATATTAAATTCACACCAGGCAATTGTTATGGATTGATCGGGGCGAATGGTGCCGGCAAATCAACGTTTCTAAAAGTCCTCTCGGGTGAAGTTGACCCTCAAAGCGGTCATGTCTCACTCGGTAAAGATGAACGGTTAGCCGTCTTGAAGCAGGATCACTTTGCTTATGAGAGTTACCCAGTGACTGAAACGGTCATTATGGGACATAAACGTCTTCACGAAGTGATGAAAGAAAAAGATGCTATTTACGCAAAAGACCCGTTCACAGAAGATGATGGCATGAAAGCTGCTGAACTTGAAGGTGAGTTTGCGGAAATGAACGGTTGGGAAGCTGAATCAGATGCGCAAATTTTATTAAAAGGTCTTGGTATTCATGAAGACTTACACGATAAATTGATGAGTGATTTATCCGGTTCAGAAAAAGTGAAGGTATTACTTGCCCAAGCGCTATTTGGTAGTCCTGATATTTTACTATTAGATGAGCCAACCAACCACTTGGACATCCAAGCGATTCAGTGGTTAGAAGAATTCTTAATTAATTTTGAGAACACGGTCATTGTCGTTTCGCACGATCGTCACTTCTTAAATAAAGTCTGTACGCATATTGCCGATGTTGATTTCGGTAAAATTGCGTTGTATGTTGGTAACTATGACTTCTGGTACGAATCAAGTCAACTTGCCCTACAAATGGCACAAGATCAAAATAAGAAAAAAGAAGAAAAAATTAAGGAACTACAAAACTTTATCGCACGCTTTAGCGCAAACGCATCGAAGTCAAAACAAGCGACTTCTCGTAAAAAGATGTTAGATAATATTTCACTTGAAGATATTAAACCATCGTCTCGCCGCTACCTTATGTGGCCTTTAAACCAGAGCGCGAGATCGGTAATGACCTACTAAAAGTGGAAAACTTATCAAAAACGGTTGAGGGTGTCAAAGTATTAGATAACGTCAGTTTCACCTTAAATCGAGACGATAAAGTCGCCTTTGTGGGTAAAAATGAACTCGCAAAATCAACGTTGTTTGATATTTTAATGGGTAAACAAGAAGCTGATAGTGGCACGTTCACTTGGGGTGTAACGACCTCACAAGCTTACTTACCGAAAGACAACAGCGAATTCTTTGAAAATAATGACCTGACACTTGTTGAATGGTTACGTCAATATTCTCCAGAAGATCAAACAGAAACCTTTTTACGTGGTTTCCTTGGCCGGATGTTATTTAGCGGTGAAGAAGCGTTAAAGAAAGCAAAAGTGTTATCTGGTGGAGAGAAAGTACGTTGTATGCTGTCGAAAATGATGCTGTCAAGCGCCAACGTGTTAGTCCTTGATGAACCGACAAACCACTTAGACTTAGAATCTATCACAAGTGTGAATAACGGCTTAATTAACTTTAAAGGTTCACTTTTATTCACCTCACATGACCACCAGTTTATCAACAGTATCGCGAATCGTCTGATTGAAATCACACCACAAGGTGTCATCGATAAAGAGATGAGCTATGATGAATATGTGACCGATCAAAAACTACAAAAACAAATTGCCGCAATGTATGCGTAAATCAATAAAGAGCCTTCGGGCTCTTTTTTTGTGACTATCGCTTTTTCAAATAACTCTCCCCGCTTTTTCTTCACAACTACTCACTCCTGTTTCATGTTCACTGAACGCGCCGTTAGCTTTAATTAATCTCAGTCCTTTACTTTCTTCCTATGACTTAATATAGATATTAACGGGATATACTAGGATGAACACTACCCTTTTTTTACTATTCATTGATCCAGCCGCATAGTTTTTCTAATAACGGGTATATGAATACTAATGCAGATTTTATTGTTTTCCGATTTGCGTTCATTTCCTTTTTTTACTTATATTGTGAACAAAACAACAGATGAATTTATGAAATTTTTGTGAATTTTTAAGTAGGCGGTGATTCAAACGTTGCTATATCAACCTTTTAAAAAATAGTTTGTGAAAACATGTTCAAACTCTTGTCACATTTTAAACAAAGTAGTATAATAAGTTTGTAAAAGAAATCACAAACACTTCCCCTCACGTTTTGTAGGAGGGTTTAGTTTTTCTAACGTTTGTGATTAAACATACAAGTCTCATACATTTACACTAAATAACACGATTAAATTATTGGAGGAATGGAAAATGAAAGTTGCAGTAATTGGATGTACACACGCAGGAACAGCCGCTATTAAAAACACATTAGAGTTATACCCGGATGCTGAGATTCATGTGTTCGAACGTAATGACAACGTCTCTTTCCTATCTTGTGGGATTGCTCTTTATGTTGGTGGCGTCGTAGATGATGCGCAATCACTTTTTTATGCATCAGTAGAAGGATTTGAAGATAAAGGCGTCCACATGCATATGGAACATGAAGTTGTGACGGTTGATGTCGAACAAAAACAACTCGAAGCGAAAGATTTAAAAACAGATGAATTCACGATTCATAGCTATGATAAACTGATTGTCACAACCGGTTCTTGGCCAATTACCCCACCCTTCCCTGGTCTTGACTTAGAGAACGTTGTTTTATGTAAAAACTATGATCACGCAAAAGAAATTATCCGTCGTTCAGAAGACGTACAAAAAGTAACGGTTGTTGGCGGTGGCTATATCGGGGTTGAACTCGTTGAGGCGTTTGAGGAAAATGGCAAAGACGTAACATTAATCGATGCGGAAACACGTATTTTAAATCGTTACCTTGACCAAGATTTTACTGACCCAGTTGAAGCAACCTTACGCGAAAAAGGCGTGGAATTGCGTCTACAAGAACTCGTGAAAAGCTTTGAAGGTACAGATAAAGTTGAACGCGTCGTAACCGATAAAGGCGAAGTAGAAGCTGAACTTGTTGTGTTATGTATCGGATTCCGTCCAAACACCGATCTATTTAAAGATCAATTAAACATGTTACCAAATGGTGCGATTGTTATTGATGAATATATGCAAACAAGCGCAAAAGACGTCTACGCAGCAGGTGACTGCTGTGCGGTGCCTTATAACCCAACGAAAAAAGCGCAATACATTCCACTTGCGACAAACGCCGTAAGAATGGGGACACTTGTGCACAAAACTTAGTAAAACCTACATTGAAGCACCCTGGTACACAAGGGACGTCAGGTCTTAAGTTGTACAACCATCACCTTGGTTCATCAGGCCTCACTGAAGGTGCTGCTAAAATGAATGACATGGAAATTGGCGTTGCTTACTATGAAGATACGTATCGCCCAGATTTCATGCCAGACAACAGTATCATTAAATTAAAACTTGTTTATGATAAAAACACTCACCGTGTTCTAGGTGCCCAAGTTATCTCAGATACTGATTTAACACAAGTCGTCAATACTGTCTCAGTTGCGATTTCTCGTGACATGACGATTGAAGAATTAGCTCTAACAGACTTCTTCTTCCAACCACACTTCAATAAGCCGGTTAACTACTTAAACCAAGTAGCACTTAATGCGATGGCAAACGAAGTAAAATAACGTTAACCCTACACATGCAAAAACAAGCGTCCTATTAATGGGCGCTTGTTTTTTAGTTTGGTTATGTTGATTGTTTACTTGCTTCTATCATAGCTTTAATGATCGCTCGATCCCCTTCGTGGAAGGCTTTCACGATCCGACTTCCAACAACAACCCCATCACAATGACCAGATAACATCTTCACTTGTTCTTCTGATGAGACCCCAAATCCAGCTAACACAGGTGTATTCGCACCATTTTTTAAATGCGCCAAATACTGATGCACTCGGTCTGTGAACGTTTGACGTTCTCCAGTTGTACCTGTGACTGTGACGGCATATAAAAAGCCTTCTGTTCGTTTTTTTAGTTCTTCTTGACGTGTGGTTGGACTCGTAAGAGCGACGAGTCGAATGAGCGCTATATCGTGTTGTGTCAATATATCCGTGATCATTTGTTCTTCTTCCATCGGTAAGTCAGGAATAATTAAACCGCTGACACCCGCGTCAACACAAGCCTTGGCAAAAGCTTCAATCCCGTAACGATAGACGGGGTTCATATACGTCATTAATATGATTGGCATATTTCTTTCTTTTGACACTTTTAATGTATCAAACACGCCTTGAACCGTTGCGCCACTCTTAAGGGCACGAATACCTGCTTCTTGAATCGTTTCCCCGTCCGCAACAGGATCAGAAAACGGGAGACCGAGTTCAATCGCACTAGCGCCACACGTTTCTAAAAACTGAATCCGTTCGTTTAAAGCATCTAATCCTCCGTCACCCGCCATAATATAGGGCACAAATAATTTATCTCCCCGAGCGAGAATTTCCTTAAACCGTGCATCTAGTCGTTGTTTACTCATCACTTTGACCTCCTAATACCGCCTTCACTGTCTCAACATCTTTATCCCCGCGTCCCGATAAACAGACGACGATGGATTGATCTTCTGTCATCGCTTGAGCGAGCTCAGGTAAATAACCAATCGCATGGGCGCTCTCAAGTGCCGGAATAATGCCTTCAGTTTCAGACAAGAGCTTAAGCCCAAATAGCGCATCTTGATCGGTCGCTGAGACATACTCGACCCGGTTAATATCTTTTAAATGGGCGTGCTCTGGTCCAATGCCTGGGTAATCGAGTCCGGCCGAGATCGAGTCTGCTTCCGTGATTTGACCATCGTCATCTTGGAGTAAGTACGTCATCGTTCCGTGTAAGACACCGACACGACCACCGGTGAGTGTTGCGGCATGCTTACCTGTTGATATACCGTGGCCCCCTGCTTCGACACCATACATCTTAACCGACGCATCATCCACAAACGGATAAAACATCCCCATCGCATTACTCCCGCCTCCGATACAAGCGATGAGCGCGTCAGGTAATCTGCCGGTTTTCTCGTTAAATTGTTGTTTCGTCTCCCGCCCAATCATACTTTGAAAATCTCTCACGATTTGCGGGAACGGGTGCGGACCGACCACGGAACCGATAATGTAGTGGGTATCTTCGACATGACTGACCCAGTAACGTAGCGCTTCGTTCACCGCATCTTTTAACGTGGCACTTCCATGATGAACCGCTTCTACTTTTGCCCCAAGAAGTTCCATCCGGAATACATTGAGTTTTTGGCGCTTTATATCTTCTGCGCCCATAAAGACAATGCATTCGAGACCAAGTAAGGCACATGCGGTGGCGGTTGCTACCCCGTGTTGGCCGGCGCCTGTTTCAGCGACAACTTTTTTCTTCCCCATATGTTTCGTGAGTAACGCTTGACCAAGGGCGTTATTGATTTTATGCGCCCCCGTATGATTCAAATCTTCACGTTTTAAATAAATCTTGGCCCCACCAAGTTTTTTGGTTAGGCGCTCGGCGTAGTAAAGAGGTGTCTCTCTTCCGACATAGTCCTTTAAATAATAGTGAAACGTCTCCAAAAAGTCTGGGTCATTCTTGACCTCATTATAAGCTTCTTCTAATTCAAGGACCGCTGGCATGAGCGTTTCCGGGACAAACCTTCCGCCGAATTGACCGAAATGCCCCGTTTCATTTGGTTGTTGATACATGTTTTCCCCTACCCTTCGCTTTGTCGATAAATGCTGTTATTTTATGATGATTTTTTTTTCCCTCTGTCTCTACACCACTGGAAACATCAAAGCCACTGACATTGTTTAGTTGTTTCGCAGCGTTAAGGTTATCCACGGTTAACCCTCCCGCAAGGAGAACGGGTGTATGAAGGTCAATATCTGTTAACCACGTCCAGTCAAAACTTTCTCCTGAACCTGGTAAGGCACCATCAACGAGTAAATAGTCACAAACACCGTCATAAGCTTTGAGCTGTTTGACATCGTCCGCCGTTTGTAACTTTAACGCTTTTATACAAGGGACGTGATAGGTGCGAAGTTCAGCTGGTGTTTCGCTGCCGTGAAGCTGTACATAATCAAGACCAATATCGCTTGCGATTTTTTCGACTGTGTCTTTTGGACAATCGACAAATACGCCCACCGTTTTAATAGATGTTTCGAGTGAACGAATAAGCGTTTTGGCTACGTCCGGTGTGACTTGACGTTTACTTTCCGCAAACACAAAACCGATAAAGTCCGCACCACCTTGTTCAACCACTTGAGCCGTCTCGATATCTGTCACCCCACAAATTTTCACTAAAGGTGCCTTATTCATGAAGAAACGCCCCAATCATCTGTTTTGGATCGTGTGTCATTAACGTTTCACCGACCAACACACCACTTGCTCCGGCACGCTTTACTGTTAAAACATCCGCGACTTCTTTCATCCCACTTTCACTAATGATGTTGACGCCGTTTAAATCAACAGCTTTCATTAAGTCAAGCGTTTGATTGATCGATGTCGTAAATGTTTTTAGATTACGGTTATTTATCCCAATCAAAGGACATCCCAGTGCCAAGGCTGCCATTAGTTCTTCTTTGTCATGGACTTCAACTAACACTTCTAAACCAAGCCCAGTCGCATAGTGATACAAGTCCCTTAGCTCTTGATCTGTCAGCGCACTGACTATGAGTAAGACCACATCGGCTCCTGACTGATAGGCGAGGTCAAGTTGAATAGGATCAATAATAAATTCTTTATTTAAGACAGGAATGTTGACCACTTGTTTAACTGCCACTAAATCATCCATCGAACCTTTAAAATACTCGCGATCAGTTAACACCGAAATCATCCCTGCCCCGTATTGCTCATACGTCTTCGCCTGGGTGACCGGGTCTAATGTGTCATTAATAATCCCCTTTGAGGGCGACGCACGTTTAAACTCAGCTATCACTTGAAAAGGCGCTGTGTTAAATTGGTTAAGAAAAGAGACAAGTGGTGCTGTCCGCTCCCTGTTCGGATCCAGTGTTTGTTTCAATGTGTTCACTTCTTGTTTTTTCGTTTCAATGATCTCGGTTAAAATACTCACTTTGCCACCTCTTTTTGCTTTTTACTAAAAGCAATCATCGTTTCTAGTTTTTTGAGCGCATGGCCTTCATCAATGCTTTGTTTCGCAAGAGCGACACCTTCTTTTACGGTTTGTGCTGTGCCATCCGCAAAAATCGCCAGAGCTGCATTGAGTAATACCGTGTCCCGGTGAGGTCCTGGCTCACCTTCGAGGACGCGTCTTAAGATGTCGGCATTCTCTAATGCATCTCCTCCTCTAATCTCACTTGCTTCAGCGTAACTTAAGCCAACATCTTCTGGTGAAATCGTAAAGGGTAACAGTTCGCCGCTTTCAACTAATACCCCGTGTGTCTCCCCGTGAAGCGCCGCTTCATCCATATAGTCCGGGCCATTAATGACGACGGCCCGCTTTCTTCCGAGTTGATGAAGCGTAGCGCCCATCTCCATTAATAAATCACGTCGATAAATACCGACAAGTTGTGTCGTTAATTCAACTGGGTTTGTTAGGGGGCCAATCAAATTGAAAATCGTTGGTATACCGAGTGCCCGTCTAATGCCGGTCACTTGTTTCATCTTCGGATGGACGTTTTGCGCAAATAAGAAAGCGATATCGTTTAATTTTAGTAATGCATACGTCTGGTCTGGGCTTAGGTTAATGTCGACACCGAGCGCTTCTAAGACGTCCGCACTCCCGGTCTTACTGGAAATACTACGGTTTCCATGTTTGGAGACGGTAATCCCAGCACCCGCAACGACAAAGGCACTCGTGGTGGAAATATTAAAACTCATCGAACCATCCCACCAGTCCCGCAGTTATCCATCGCTTTCGGTAAGTCCTCTGGTAGTAAAACGGCTTGTTCTCTAATGACATTGACAAGACCCGTCAGTTCTGAGACCGCTTCTTTTTTATGTTTAAGACCAATCAAGAAACCACCAACAGCGGCGGGGTCAGTAGATGCGTCAAACATTAATCTTGTCGCTTGTTCCATTTCTGTGATGGTTAAATCTTCACCTCGAGTAATCTTCTCTAAGTAAGGTTTCATTGGTCGGTCTCCTTTCTAATGGTCTGAAAGAAATTGTTCAATAACGTATGCCCATCGGTTGTCCCAATTGATTCTGGATGAAACTGCATCCCGTAAATCGGTAACGTCTTATGTTTTAAAGCCATGATCTCATCATCGTCAGTTGAACGGGCCGTGATCGTTAAACAATCAGGGAAATCTTTTTCAATCGCCACGAGTGAGTGATAACGCATCACGTTTATCTCAGGTGGTAAGCCGGTAAATAAGTCCTCACCATGATGGGTAATCACTGACTGTTTCCCGTGTTTCACATGTTTCGCATGGCTCACCACACCTCCGAAGACTTCGGTAATCGCTTGATGACCAAGACAAATACCCAGTATCGGATACTTGTCACCGAGTGTGTCAATCACGTCTAAACAAATACCAGAATCTTTTGGTGTTCCAGGACCAGGTGAAAGAATAATCGCTTCTGGGTTTAATTGATTAATTTCTTCTAACGTCATGGCATCGTTACGAACAACCTGAACGTCTTCACCTAATTCACTCATATATTGAAACAAGTTATACGTAAACGAATCATAATTATCGATCAGTAACATCATCGTTTAAACACCTCCACTAACGATTTCGCTTTATTTAATGTTTCTTCATATTCACTTAATGGATCAGAGTCATAAACAATCCCAGCACCGGCTTGCACGTAAGCCTGGTGGTCTTTGACAACCATCGTCCGAATCGAGAGAGCAAGATCTAAGTCTCCGTTCATATTAATGTAGCCACACGCCCCGCTATAGACACCACGTTTTTTCGTTTCAAACTGATTGATCAACTGCATCGCTTTAATCTTCGGTGCCCCTGAGACCGTACCAGCCGGTAAGGTAGCTGTTAGTGCATCGAGACTATCCATTGACGCGTCAAGCGTAGCTCGTACTTCTGAGACGATATGCATCACATGTTCATAGCGCTCAATCATCATAAATTTCGGTAAACTGATCGAGTGGACTTTGGCAATCCGGCGAGATCATTCCGACTTAAGTCCACCAACATTTTATGTTCTGCCCGCTCTTTTTCATCGGCTAAAAGCTCTTCGGCGAGCTTGTCATCTTCAACAGTTGTCTGTCCTCTTTTTCTTGTTCCAGCGATGGGATTTGTCACAACGTCCCGCCCGCGGACTTGAATCAAGCTCTCCGGTGAGGTGCCAAGAACCACATACGGACCAAACTGAATGTAATACATGTACGGCGATGGATTACTGATACGTAATTTCCGATACAGTTCAAACGGATCTTCGGTATAATCGGCAACAAGCCGCTGCGACAACACGATTTGAAAAATATCTCCGTCAATGATATGTTGTTTTGCTTCATTCACTTTATCCATAAACGCTTGTTTTGACAGCGTTGGTTTAAAGGTGATCTGTAAGTCATGATCTTTTTTCACATCATGCGCTTGTCTAATTTCTTCCTCAAGCTTATCTAATGATTCGACTAACGCCACCTCATCACGGTCTTCGGTTAAGTCAACCGCAATTAACGTCACGGTTTGATTTTTATGGTCAAAGACGATGACTTCTTGATAAAACAACAAGTGAACATCAGGCATATCAAGTTCATCTTCAAGGACTACTCCAATGTCTTCATAGCCTCTGATCACGTCATAACCGATATACCCAATCGCTCCGCCGTAAAATAAATACGGTAAGCCTAAGTCAACCCGCGGGATTTCTCTTTTCACGATCTCAATCGGTAAAGTATCTGTCTCTTTCGTCTTCTCACCTGTCCGGTGATTGATCACGGTCACTGTTTTCTCTTCACCAATCACTTCTTTAAACGGTGATTGCCCGATAAAGGAATAACGCCCCTTTTCCCCGTGACCGAGTGAACTTTCTAAAATAAACTTTTTCTCACCTTTCATCTGTTGATACACCGAAATCGGTGTGAGAACGTCCCCTGTAAATGTCCGTGTTTTAAATCGCAATCGTTTCTCCTCCTTTTTCTTCTCGCCTTCATCTCTACTCACTCAACTGATTTCGCTAACGTCACAACATTTTTAACTCACTGCCTTATTAATAGTCGCTATTTAAATTGGGATAAAAATATCCCTTATCCATCACAAAGAATAGATAAGGGGACGATTTATAAAAACCGCGGTACCACCGCCTGTTTAGAGAATATAGTCTCTACACTTAGTTGATAACGGAGCATCACTCCGGCTAGTGAGCTACTTAGTGGTTCACTCCTGCACTCAAAAGGCCATTCATCACGGGGTTATTACTGATTCACACCATCCATCAGCTCTCTTTATAATAACCACCGTCACTACTTATCTTTTTCCTCGATTTTTATATTCTGTTGTTTTGTATGTGTCCTTTTTTACCTCATGTTCGTCTACTGACACATGTGACTTCATTTAAAATTAAAAAGAGGGCCTCGTCCAAAAAGGACGAGTTCCCTCGTTATGCCACCTTAATAAAAAGTCAGACCGATCAGCCTGTGTTTTGTGGTAACGGCAAAACAACTCCCGTTAAAGCCTACTCTATACAACGTATATTTCGGTTTAATGCTTCGAAAAGCCCATTCATCTTATCGCTCACCACTGGTTCGCAGCACCACCAGCTCTCTTTAGATCAGCTTGATAAAACTACTCTTCTTTTCTTCATCGCGCATCATTTTTTAAGTTACAACTATCTTAGTATGAACCGGACCGTTTGTCAACAAAGAATAGTGAATTTTCTAAAAATTAATCCATCCCTCTATTCTTACCTTCTGTCCCACACTTATATTTCAGTAATGACTTCTTCAATCCGCTCACCTAAATGGCGTCCAGGTTGATCACGTCTCACGGTTAAGGAATCCCCCACAGTTAATTGTTGGGCCTGTACCGCGGTTTTGTCCGCTGACAGTAAATAGACACTATCCGCATCTTGAACGGTGACCGATATGACTTGTTCCTCTGTTTCCAGCTCAATTCTTAGAAACGGACGGTACTCTTTTTTCACGCGGCCAACCGTGACAAGTCGCTCTGTTTCTGGTCCTTTAACCATCAGTGCGTCACCTGGTGTGACTTCTGCGAGATACGTCGTTTTATTCTCATCTTTTACGAGGTAATGATGATAGGCCCCAGCATTAATACGAAAAGGGCGTTTGGGGTACGTGTCTGTTTCGCGATTTTCCGCAAGAGCTAAGCAATAGCCACTCCCCGTATTCCCAATCCAGACACCTTCAAGTGGGTCGAGTTCATCAATGAAGTCAAGACACACTCGCAGTCCTTCACCAATCGATGTTATTTTTGTAACCTTTCCTGTCGTCACTGCGTCACTCATAGTAAGACACCCTTTCTGTATAGTAACATCATTAAATTGGAAACAGTTTTTACTTTTCAATCTCTATCTTAACATATACAATAAGAAGGGAATTTAATTTAGGGGGAAAAAGCGGTGCGTCAAGGTTTATTCGTATTGTTTTTAATGTTAATACTCGCATTTTTTGTGATTGGTTATCAATCAGAACAGCACCAAGAGTCACATGAAGATTCATCTGTCATTGTCTCAACTGGAACCATCACAGTATCACCATATGTATAAATTAAGAGGCAGGTCAATGTTGACCTGCCTCTTAATTTACATTCTATTAAACTACCTTACATATTCCAATCATTAACCTTACTCTTCTAATCCGTTACGTTCAATAATGTCTTTATACCAATAATAACTCTTCTTTTTAATCCGTCGTAAATCTTTTGGTCCCTCTTCATCACGGTTGACATAAACAAAACCGTAACGTTTCTGATACCCGTTCAGCCAGCTGAGTAAGTCAGTAAATGACCACGTACAATAACCTAATACCGTCACCCCATCACTGATCGCATCTTGTATGGCTGCGACGTGTTTTTTAAGGAAATCAATCCGGTAGTCATCATTCACAACATCACCGTCTTCTAACGTATCAAACGCACCAAGCCCATTTTCCGTAATGAGTACCGGTAAGTGGTAGCGACTTTCAATCCGTCTTAGAGCGACCCGTAACCCGTCCGGGTCAATCGTCCAGTCCCAATCCGTCGTTTCTAAGTAGGATTTTGTACTTGTTTAAACAATCCTTCTGTCCCGGATTCTTGTTGGGTCCCTTTCTTACCCGTCGTATTCATTTCTGCTTCTCCTACCCCGTCTAGCGGGTTATGTTTGATCGTGGCAGTTTGATAATAATTTAAGCCCATAAAGTCAGGTTTAGCCGAGGCTAACAACTGAAAGTCACCCGGTTCAATCGTCGGCGCAAGACCGTGTTTCTCTAAATAGTTCCAGATGACTTGTGGATAACGACCAAAGGCATACACATCCATCCACCAATGCGCATTTAAACTTTCAGCATTTTCCTGTGCGATGATATGTTTAGGATCAGCATCGTATGGATACGTTGGTGAGTAGGCAAAACTCGGACCAATCTGACCGTCTGGTACGAGCTTATGGAAACTGTTGATCACCGTCGCATTCGCTAAGTTCGCGATATGATTGGCTTCATACATCCGTTTTAAATCTTTTACACCCGGTGGATGTAGGGCTTTTTGATAGCCAAGACCGACAAAGATATTTTGTTCATTTAACGTGACCCAATATTTCACCCGGTCCCCGTACCGCTTAAAAAGTGTCTGGCAATACGCATCAAAGTCTTTAATAATCTCGCGTGATTCCCAAGCGCCATAAGCGTCCATCAGGCTTGTGGGACGTCCCAGTGATACACGGTAATAACGGGTTCAATATGATAGTGAAGTAACAGGTCAATCAGTTTATCATAAAAGATAAGTCCTTGTTCATTCACGTCGCCATTGCCTTCTGGATAAATCCGTGACCAAGCGATAGAAAAGCGATACGCTTTTAAACCTTGTTCATGCATCAGTTTAACGTCTTCCTCAAAGCGATTGTAATGATCGACCGCAATGTCGCCATTGGTATCTTTAAAGGTCGTACCAGGAATTTTCGTATACACGTCCCAAACCGATGGGCCTTTGCCATCCGCATCATGGGCGCCTTCAATTTGGTAAGCCGCTGACGCTGAACCCCATAAGAAATCAGCAGGAAACGGTGTTTTTGTTTGATGTTGCATCGATATTGCCTCCTCTTGTCGTGATAAATATCATTCATGATAATAAGTCATCATGATTGAAGAAAAAACATGTCATAATATCAACGTTTTAAGTAAAAAAATCTCTCAATTACTTAAAATCATCTCATTAATTATAACTTAATCCAAACGAAAGACAAAGTCAACCGAAAAAGAAGCGTATCACTATCATGATCACGCTTCTTGTCGGTTATTTTTAATTTAATTCAGTGATGCGGGTATCAAGATCCATTCGCGGCATCGCTCTTGGAACTTTTTTAGGGTAACCGAGTTGAATCATCCCGACGAACTTCTCACCTGGTTTCACACCAATCAGTTCACGGAACGCTTCTGTATCTGTCAGTGGCCCTGTTTTCCAAATCATACCGAGACCTTTTTCCCAGCCAATTAAACTTAAGTTATGAATAATCAAGCTCGTTGAGGCATAGTCTTCTTGACGGCGTTTTAACTCATGGCTTTCATTCATAAACACCATCACATAAACCGGGACTTGGCTAAATGTCCCGTAGCTTTGTTGAATGCGCGGTCTTTATCTTCTCCCGTTTTACCACGCGCCATAAAGTCTCCCGCTAAATTAGCCAGTTGTTCTTTCGTCTCGCCGGTAATAATCGTAAAGCGCCAAGGTTGTGTCATTTTATGATTCGGTACCCAGACGGACGTTTTTAGCATCTCTTTTACTAAGTCAATGCTGACAGGTTTATCTTCAAATAATGAGACTGACCGTCTCTCTTTAATGAGTGTTTCAATATCCATCTTCATCCCCACTTTCTTTATGGTTTCATCGTCATTATAGCAGAGACTGTTTGAAAAATCAGTTAACTTGCTTAGAGTGTGACGCAACGTCAGTCCATTTTTGCGAGTCATATCCTGCCTTCTTTTGATAGAACTTTCTATAAAAAAAAGCGCTAGCCCGTTGCATTTAAAGAGACGCCGTGATATGATAATGATAGTTAATAAATTAATTTAATTAAGTTTTACGGATAGTCTTATTACTCACATTTGAAAGGAATGAACGAAACATGAACACACACACATTAGTCAACACATTTGAACACATTTTTGGCGAGGGCGGGGACATCCGTACCTTTTTCGCCCCTGGTCGCATCAATCTGATCGGTGAACATACCGATTATAATGGAGGGTATGTCTTCCCTGCCTCTATTTCTTTTGGTACCTATGCTGTTGCTCGTAAGCGGGATGACAACGTCTTACGCTTTTACTCCATGAATTTTGAAGACCTTGGCATAATCACCAGTTCATTAGCTGACTTAAGCTATAATAAGGCGGATAACTGGGCCAACTACCCCAAAGGTATGACGGAAGCTTTTAACACCCATGGGTATACCGTTGATTCAGGATTTGACGTTCTTTACTTCGGTAACATTCCAAACGGCGCTGGTCTTTCTTCTTCTGCTTCTATTGAAATAGCGACAGGCGTCTTACTTGAAACATTGTTTAATCTCACGATTGATCGTGTGGAGATGGTCAAACTCGGTCAATATGTTGAAAACCATTATATTGGTGTTAACAGCGGGATCATGGATCAATTTGCGATTGGCATGGGTAAAGACAAGCATGCGATTCTACTCGACTGTCATACGCTCGACTATGAATACGCTCCCGTTGAACTCGGAGAATATGTTATTATGATTATGAACACAAATAAACGCCGTGAGCTAGCCGATTCAAAATATAACGAGCGTCGCAGTGAATGTGAAAGTGCCTTAAAGGACTTACAGAAAGAACTCGACATTAACAGTCTTGGAGATCTGTCAGTTGAGGACTTCGACGAATATAAACATTTGATCAGTGATGAGACAAAACAAAAACGTGCCCGTCATGCCGTTTATGAGAACGCTCGCACAAAAGAAGCGTTTACTAAACTACATGATAAAGACTTAGTCGCGTTTGGTCAGTTACTCAACGACTCACATACCTCACTGCGTGATGACTATGAAGTTACCGGACTTGAACTAGATACACTACAAGAAGCTGCCGTCCAACAAAAAGGTGTGCTCGGCGCTAGAATGACTGGGGCTGGATTTGGTGGATGTGCGATTGCGCTCGTTGAAAAAGCAGAAGTAGATGCATTTAAACAAAACGTAGAAAAAATGCACACAGACAAAATCGGCTACGCACCAACATTCTATGAAGCTACGATTGGCGACGGCGCAAAAGCTTTGTAAGAACATCTTAATGAATAATAAGCACATGAAATTTAATGACTAACTGAATGATTTTAAGGAGGCAAACACATGAATATTTTAGTATTAGGCGGAGCGGGTATATCGGGTCTCATGCCGTTTATCAATTAGTTGAACAAGGCCATAACGTGAGTGTGGTCGATAATTTACAAACCGGTCACAAGGACGCCATCCATCAAGATGCAGATTTTTTTGAAGGCGATATTCGCGACTTAACCTTTATGACCGATGTCTTAACAAAACAAAACATTGAGGCTGTGATTCACTTTGCGGCGAACTCTCTTGTTGGGGAGTCAATGGAGAACCCATTAAAATATTTTGACAACAACGTTTATGGAACCCAAGTCGTGCTTCAAGCCATGCAAACAGCCGGTGTTAAAAACATTGTTTTCTCTTCAACAGCGGCGACTTACGGCGAACCAAAACAGGTACCAATCACAGAAGATATGCCAACGGTACCAACCAATACGTACGGTGAAACAAAATTAACGATGGAGAAAATGATGCATTGGTGTGAAAAAGCCTACGGCATCCGTTACGTTTCCCTGCGTTACTTTAACGTTGCTGGCGCAAGAGACGATGCGGCGATTGGTGAAGACCATGACCCAGAAACACACTTGATTCCGATTGTGTTACAAGTCGCACTAGACCAGCGTGAACATATTACGATTTACGGTGACGACTATCCAACCGCAGATGGGACATGTATTCGTGACTACATTCATGTTGAAGACTTAATCGATGCTCATATTTTAGCGGTTAAATATTTATTAGACGGTGGCGACAGCAATATCTTTAACTTAGGCTCATCTGTTGGCTTCTCGGTCAAGGAAATCGTTGATGCCGCTCGCTCTGTCACTGGACATCCGATTGAAGCAAAAATCGGTGAACGTCGTGCGGGTGACCCATCCACGTTAATCGCTTCAAGCGATAAAGCAAAACAAATCCTTGGCTGGTCACCGAAACGCACGGAAATCAATCGTATTTTAGCCGACGCATGGCGCTGGCACCAAGCTCATCCACACGGCTACGAGGAGGCATAAAGATGGTCACACACTACATTGAACGCTTGATTGATTTAGCGATTGACACCGAGTTAATCACCGCACGCGACCGCATTTATGCACGTAACCAAATACTCGGTCTATTAGACTTACAGACCTTTACTGCACCAGCTGACACATTAACTGAAGGAACCATTCCTGATTGTCTAAAAGCGTTACTAGATGATGCCGTCACGCGCGGCGTCATCAGTGACGCGCTAGATGAGCGTGAACAACTCGACGCAAAAATAATGGATACCTTCCTTTCTAAACCGACAGAAATTAATGCGACATTTAAACAGCTCTATGATGAAGATCCGACAAAAGCGACCGATTACTTTTATGCGCTCAGTCAAAACAGTCATTATATCCAAACCGAGCGCATTGCAAAGAACATTCAATATGAACGTCAAACGTCATTTGGTAAGGTAGATATTACGATTAACTTATCCAAACCTGAAAAAGATCCCAACCAAATTAAACGGGAACGTGAAATGAAACAAGACGTGAAATATCCACAATGCTTACTTTGCATCGAAAATGAAGGCTATCCGGGGCGCACGGGACACCCTGCCCGTTCGAATCACCGCGTAATCGATGTGGATTTAGGCGGCGAACAGTGTACTTCCAGTATTCACCGTACGTGTATTACAATGAGCACAGTATCGTCTTTTGTGAAGAGCATCGTCCGATGGTCATTAGTGAATCCACATTCACCCGACTACTCAGCTTTGTCGAACAATTCCCGCACTACTTTATTGGGTCAAATGCGGATTTACCGATTGTTGGGGGAAGTATTTTAAGTCATGATCATTACCAAGCGGGACGTTATTCATTTGGGATGACAGAAGCCGATGATTTATTCAGCTTTACCCTTGATCAATTCCCTGAGATTGACGCGTCTGTCGTCAATTGGCCGATGTCAGTCATTCGTCTGAAACACGAAGATAAAGCACCACTGATTAAAGCGGGGGCTCATATTTTAGACACGTGGCGTGACTACAGCGATGAAGCGGCAGATATTTTAGCTTATACTGACGAAACACCACACAATACGATTACGCCGATTGCGCGCATGCGTAACGGACACTATGAACTCGACTTAGTCTTACGTAACAACCGGACAACGGATGAACATCCAGATGGATTGTTCCACCCACATCAAGATGTGCACCATATTAAGAAAGAAAATATCGGTTTAATTGAAGTGATGGGACTTGCCGTCTTACCTCCACGTTTAAAGCCAGAACTTGATGAAATGAAGGCTTATCTATTAGGTTCAGAAACGATTAAAGATCATCATAAAGCTTGGGCTGATGAGCTCAAACAATCTGAAACCATCACAAAAGATAACGTTGATGCGGTCGTTGATCAAGCTTTAGCTGAAAAATTTGTCCGTGTCTTACAGGATTCTGGGGTGTTTAAGTCGAATAATACAGGTATGGAAGGATTTAAACGCTTTTTAGCACGCCTTTAAACACCATACACTCACAAGAATAAGGAGGGATTGCATTGGCAATAACAACAAAACCTGTAGAGGTTGAAGGTCACGACTGGCATCTCTACACATTGACAAACAAAAATAATATGTCCGTCAGCTTTTTAGATTACGGTGGGATTATCACTGAAATCATTACACCAAATAAAGCCGGGGTTCAAGAGAACGTCGTGCTCGGTTACCGTGACTATGCCGGTTATTTAAACAATAAGACGTATTTTGGTGCCTTAATTGGACGTGTCGCTGGGCGCATTGAAAACAGTACCTTTGTCCTTAACGGAGACACGTATCACGTTCCTGAAGTCGAAAATGGCCACAGTCTACACGGTGGACCAGGCGGGCTTCATACCCAGGTGTTTGAAGTTGAAACACTCGAACATGCCTCAAGTACAGAAGCTGTTCTATATTACACGAGTAAAGACGGTGACCAAGCTACCCCGGTACGGTGACGTATAAAATCAGCTACGTTTTAGCTGACAATAATACGTTCACGATTCGTTATGAAGCTGTTAGTACAAAGGACACCGTGCTTACCATCACCAATCATAGTTACTTTAACTTATCGGGTAACTTAAAAGAGACGATTCTTGATCATGAAATTACACTTGACTCTGGACAGTTCGTTGAACTGGATGATGAGCTCATCCCAACCGGAAAGATTTTACCGGTATCAGGGACAACCTTTGATTTCACTCAAGGACGGACAGTCCGCGGTGCTGTTGATTCAACGGACCCACAAAATAAATTAGCGTTACAAGGCTATGATCATTACTTTATCTTTGACCATAGTAAAGATGACGTCGTCGTCGTAAAAGACCCTAAGAGTGGACGCAAACTTACCGTTCAAACTGATCAACCCGGTATGGTGATGTATACATCGAATGCCCTTGATGATTCGTTAACGTTAAAAGAACAACCATCTCAAAAATATTTGGGTGTCTGTCTCGAAACGCAAAGTTCACCAGCGTCACTTGTACATGATGGTTTCCCATCCATTTTCCTTCCGAAAAATGAGGTCTATCGTTCAAAGACAACATTCGCCTTTGAAACAGAATAACACCTAGAAAAAGCCACTCAACAACCGTTGAGTGGCTATTATACTCTTACATCCTTTTTACAGTCTTCTTAACTTTTTCTCTATTAACTCACATATGCTTTTTCTCGTATGCTTATGTCTTCACTACTTGAATGAAGAGGTTCGGCGATGACGACAAACCACCCCTTCCCCTCATAATGATTGTAGCCACTTGTTTCACAGTAGCTATACAACGTATCGTCTTCAATAACGTAGCCTTTTTTTGCCCCGTCATCTAGCACCCGTGACACTACTCTTAGGCAGGTGACATCTTTTTTAAAAATATCGGTCGCATCACGTGAAGCAATCACTTGTTTATCATTATTTATCACGTATAAGTTAGTTCGATTGCCAAATGTCATCGCGCTAATAATCTCTAATATATAGTCCCAGTTAAAGCGTGTCGTAAAGACCCCCACCATCGTATCCCCATCATAAATAGGCGCCGCAAACACCATCGTTTCACATTCAAGTGTCTTTGATGTGTATAAATCACTGACATATACCTTACCTGTTTCTCTCACGTACTGAAACCATTCTCTCCCGCTAAAATCATCCGTTTTGGCAACGTTCATATCCACATTTGCGACCCGCTTACCTGCGATATCAACAATCATTAAATCATGATAGACTTCATAGATCCGGTGAATGTCTATAAGCAAGGCTTGTGCTTCCTGTCTAGCGGTCGCGGTTTGTTCTTTCGCCGCATGTTTAACAGACTCAAATGTTGCCCAAGCTTGAACGTCACAGTGACGCTCAAATAAATTTCGGTCAATCTTATCAATCGTGTCAAACGCCATATCTGTCGTCCGAAGCGCAATTATATGATTGGCCCGCTCTTCGATCCGACCGATGATTTGTTTACTTTCACCACTTAGTTCCAGCGTTGCCTCTGCAAACGTCTTAATCTCTTTTGCGACAACACTAAATCCTTTTCCTGCTTCATTTGCACGAGCGGCTTCAATTCCTGCGTTTAACGCCAAAATATGTGACTGTTTTGACAGTGTTTCCAGTGACGTCATCACCTCATGTATGCGGTGACTTTCTGCTTTTAACTGTTGCATTAATACCGACATATTTTCATCTTTAAGAAAGGCTTCCATTATCAACACCCTTTTTTATCCTTTTCAACATAGTAGCACAGTCGACCTTTCATCTACTAGACTTTATACTCAGATTGATTAAAGAAGTATTGATACCATCTCACCATGAGATAGAACCGTTCATATAGAACGGGTTGTTCTTTTTCGTTCGTATATATTTTTTATTCGCGAAAAAAGATGGCTGCTCCACCGAAGTAGAACAGGCATCTTTGATTATCATACACATATAAAGCTGTTTTCACATGATCGTCATTCACATACCTTCTTACTCATAAGGGCCGGCGTACACTTTCCAAATCCCGTCTTGTCTACGTAATTCAGCGACATGGGTCGCACTAAAGAGTTCGAACCTCACACTCATTTTCACGATATCTTTATCGGTACGTGATTGAATCTCGTCCACATGGAGGTCATAAAAGTAGCGAAAATCTAGTGCCGTTTCTAAGTACTCACGAAACAGTTCTTCTTGGTAATAGGCCTGTAAGTCAGTGAAATCATCAAATGATCCGTCATTATATAGAATCGATGTACTGACACCATCTTCTCCAGTTACGAGACTATGCAAAAAGACGACGAACATTTCATCTGAAGTGAAGGACTCAAAGTGAGTCAGGTCATTTGTCTCAAGAAATGCCTGGTAATGTCCGCGTGCTTCTTCATCCAATTGTTCAATATAAGAGAAATTTTGTGGCCGCTGTAACTGTTGAATCGATGCGCGCAGGGCTTGATTATCACGCGTCAGCTCAGCAATTGTTTCTTCCTGTTCTGATAGTTGTGCTTGTAAGGCCTGGGTCCTATCGGTCTGAGTTTCATCTTCACTACATCCTGAGAGGATGAGTGATATAACAATAAACACCGTTAAATAACTGACTATGTGCGTAAACTTAAACATCGATCTCACCGTTTCGCTTAAACAATTCCACGAGAATAAGCGCGACCGCTCCTAAGGCTGAGGCATTATCCCCTAGTTTTGAGACAAGAATAGGCGTGTCTTTTGCTTGGGCGGTGAGTGCACGGCTTGCTACGGTGCGCTGGATTTCAGGTAATAAATACTTACTTGCCTTCATTACACCACCGTTTAATAACACCCGGTCAGGATTAATCGTATGAATGACATTGGTAAGACCAACCCCAATTGCCTCAGCTGTCTCCGTTAACAAATGCTGACTAAAGGCATCACCTTGTTCCGCTGCTTGATACAAGTCATAAGCTGTTGGTGATTGGTGCGTTAATAGCGTATCTGCACCTGCTTTTATTGCCTGTTCGGCCCGCTTTTGAATCGCTTCGCCTGAAACGATTGTCTGCAGACAACCTCTATTCCCACAAGTACATACATCTCCATGTAAATCAATCGTCATATGACCAATCTCACCAGCAATATGGGCTTTCCCGCGGTACAGTTCATCATCAATCACAACCCCAGCGCCGACACCACTACCAATATTGACTGCGAGTAAGTTATTGATGCCTTTGCCTTCACCAAACCACGTTTCTGCAAGCGCAAGTGCTCGGGCATCATTTTCAACTTGTACCACGAGATCAAAATGCCCCGTTAACACATCTTTTACTGGAATGTCACGTAAGTTTAAGTTAGGTGCATACAACCCCACTCCGCGCTCAGCATCAACAACCCCGTGCATGGCCACACCGATACCGATCAATTGATCCATATACGACGCATTGCGATTAATTAACCCATCGGTTTCTTCAATCAATAACTGTAAATACGCCTCTTTTGATATTCCCACTGGGACATCTGTCTTTGCGGTATCGATCATGTCTGCTTGTAGATTGGTTAAGACAATCGTCACATCTCGCGGACCAGCATCAATACCGATCACATAAAAAGCCTCATGATCAACGACGAGTAAGGTTGGCTTGCGCCCGCCTTTTGACTCGCCTTGCGCACTTTCTTTGACGATTTGTTGTTCAATGAGCTCTTTCACAATCGTCCCTACCGTTGGTGGGGTAAGTTTAATATCTTTCGCAATTTCCGCTCGAGAAATCGGGCCATCATTCAATATTTTATTTAAAATTAACGATTTATTTAATCGCTTCATCGCTTGAAAACTTCCGCGTTTCATTATTTTTCCTCCAACTGCCAACTCGACTTGGTATATTCGCACTTCATTAAAATAATTCACTATCTAAATTATCATTTTACCATGTACAGACACGCTTTAAAAGTTATCTTCACGATTGTTTGTGTCAAGTTGTTCTCGACAAGAATAATGATTGGACGCGTTTACTTTATATCATTCCATCAAACTTCTTATATGTGATCTTAAATATAGGCTAACACATAATAGATGATGACAAGTTCATGCTATCAATAGCATGAAGTCCCTAGCTACTTATGTACCTAACGATATAGATTACAAAGGTTGAACTTTTTTAAACCATCTAAAAAACCAGATGACCTACAAGGCCACCTGGTATATTAGGTCAGTAAAAGCACACCCACGATTTAACAGCGAAATTACCTTAATCAAGAAACTTATCTAGGTAGATATTTTGATTGGAGATTTCTTTTAGTGAATTTGTTTCTTCATCGAATTCTAAAACAATCAGATCACCATAATTACCTGAATTAACGTCAGCACTAAATAAGACGATTTTGTTTTCGCTCAAGTTAACCATTTCTAAGCTACCGTTGATCGAGACAGTGTCTAGAGGAGTCGTATTAACATAAACAATAGGATCTTTCGTCAATACAATAAGTAAAGTAATCGACAGTAAAATGATCATGCACGCATTTAACAGTTTCCATTTCAGCTCCATTTGTACCTCCCATTATTTACGCTTGAAATTTTTACAACCAAGTGTAAATTTATTTATATAATTTATAAATATTGCTAAATTAATTATACAAATGCAAATAGGAAATTTCAACTAGGTTTAAAAATGATTATACCATACTTAACACAGATATTTCCTTTAGCTTATATTTTGCAGATGCTTCTCTTATGGTTTGACCAGCTTAACACTCTTCTGAACAAATGGTCTCAATCAAGCTAAACGTCGTCACATCAACTAACCCGCGGTTACTAATACGAATATCCGGAATAACCGGTAACGCAATCAATGAAAACGTCATAAACGGCGCATGAAGGGGTGACCCTAAACGCACCCAACCAGCTTTTAAGCCTTCTACCTGACGAAGCAAGTCCGCTTCTTTTAAATCTGACATGAGCCCAGCGATTGGCAGCGGCACAGAGGCGATGACTTCACCGTCTAATACACACACCATCCCGCCACCGATATCAGATAAATAATTGGCTGCCACAGCCATATCACTTTCACTCACACCCATCACGAGTAAGTTATGACTATCATGCGCAACAGTTGAAGCGACAGCTCCGCGCTTAATGTGAAAACCGGTCACAAATTGATTGGAGATTTGCCCCGTCTTGTGGTGACGATCAATACAACTCAGTTTAATCACATCTTGGCTAAGATCGCTTTCGACGATACCATTGTTGATTGGTAACTCAACAACTTTTTTCTTCGTTCGCGCACTGTTTTCAATGACTTCAATCGCGTTGATATTTACTGATTGCTGGTGAGTGGTGTTAAAGTAAAAGTCCTCTGCCGTTAATACTTTCCCAACATTCACAGACTGATAATAATGCTTTGGATAGACAAAGGCAGGTGTCTCTTTAATTAATTGAGTTTCCTTAACAATCTGGTTTCCTTTCACAAATACATCTGTAATATCCATTGATGTTAAGTCATCAAGTAAAATAATATCGGCCACTTTCCCTGGTGTTAAACTACCGTAGTCATCGTCTAGTTTAAAATACCGTGCAGTATTGAGTGTCGCTAATTTGATAGCTGTCACAGGATCGACACCTTCTTCAATGGCTCGTCTCACCACATGGTTGATTTGCCCTTGATTAATCAGTGTTTCAGGATAAATATCATCGGTCACAAGCATCAAGTGATCCGTTTCAATTTGATCTTCTGTGATCACTTTAATCACTTCCTTAACATCCTGCCACGCCGAACCTTCTCGAATCATCACGGTCATCCCGAAACGTAGTTTTTCAAGTGCCGCTTCTTTTGTGACTGTCTCATGACATGACGTGACGCCACTTAATAGATAGCTCGTTAAGTCTTCGATCGTTCCTTCAGGAAAGTGCCCAGTTGGTTGATAACCTTGTTTTAACGTCGCTTCAATCTCACCAATCATCTTCTCATCTCGATGAATCACTCCGGGATAATTCATTACTTCACCTAAACCAACGACACCATCCCACATTAAACCTTCTTCAACATCTTCAACTGAAATCTTTGCGCCCGCATCTTCTAATCCATCGGTCGCTGGTACACAAGAAGGAAACGTTGTAAACACATGAATCGGCGCATTTCTCCCTTCTTCATGCATACGTTTCACCCCTTCAATTCCAAAGACATTCGCCATTTCATGTGGGTCCATAAAGACAGCTGTTGTGCCTTTTTTTACGGCCGCTTCACTAAACCCGGTGACCGAAAACATCGTACTCTCGACATGCATATGCCCATCCATTAATCCAGGTGCGATATACTTTCCTGTCGCATTTACTACTAAAGTCGCTTCACCAATCATCTGACTAGCGTCTCCGATAAAGGCAATCCGTTCATCCTTCATTGCCACATCAATGCCTTCAATTAATTCACCTGTCACCACATTAACCAAGGTTCCATTTGTTATAACCGTATCGGCATAAGCCTTACCTTGAACAACATCCATTAACTGCTTACTGACTTTATATAGTGGTTTTACCATCCTATAACTCCCCTTTAATTTGATATTTTTGTGTATTACGTCTGTTTATTCATGTTGATTCTTTTCTAGTTTTCTTACTTCTTACTTCTCTTCAGCACTTTATGATCTTTGACTTTCTATTTTGCTTTGTATTTGGCTAAAGAAAAAACACCGCAGGTGTACCCATCGATTGGATACACCTGTGGTGTTAAACATACAATCGATGTAGTCCAGTGATTTACGGTCACTCAGGTAGAAACGCTTACGCCAATTCATAAGCTTATACATCTTCCATTATTTGTTTATCATGACGACAAAATATGTGTGTTTAAGTAATCACTAACCCCGTTTTCATCATTTGTCAACCGCGTCACATCATCGGTCATCGCTTTTAATTCATCAGGAGCATTTTTCATCGCGACACTAAAACCGGCATATTCAAACATCGGCACGTCATTAAAGCTATCACCCATTACTAAAATATCCGCTGGGTCGATATTGAGTTTCGTTAAAACAGCTTGAATGCCTGTCGCTTTATTTTTCTCTGTCACCATAATTTCAACATTTGCGGGTGTTGAAGAAGAGGTTGAGAACGGATAACGTGCATGAATCTCGTTTAATCGCGCTTTCCACTGATCTAGCTTAGAGGCATCTTTACTAAAACAATAAAACTTTGAGTAACCAATATCTTTCACCTCATCAACCCAGGTAATGCCACCACCAATCGCTTCAACACGCTCATTCCATTCACTACCTAAAATATCAGCTGGTTTCTCACCTGAAATTTCCGCTTTTAACATCGCTTGGTCTTGTTTTAACGCAACACCTTCACCTGTCGTTGGGAAGACTTCATAATAGATATTTAGCTCACGAGCGGCCGCGATGACGTCTTTCACAAGTGGAAAATCAAGCGTATGTTGGAAAAGTAATTCTTCTCCTAAATAACCCGTCATGCCATTTGAACTAATAATCCCGTCAACTTCAAATCCAACGGTGCCCGGGTTAAAATCTCACTTTGCCCACGACCCGTCGCGATAAAGACCGGTATGTCTTTCGCTCTGACTTGTTGAATTGTCGTCATCGTTTCTTCGCTGACATAATTATCTTCACGTAATAACGTTCCATCCATGTCTAAAAAAATCGCTTTTGGTTGTCTCATCTTTATCCCTCCGCATCGATATTAAGAATCAGTATAGCATGAATTACACGTCTGTGCGATACATACACAATGTCTCAATTTTCAGTCGATTATTTACCGTGACTATGTTAAAGTGAAGTCAAACATCATACTTTTAAAAGACTACTAGGGGTGCCCACATAGCTGAGAGAAAACACATGTTTTTGACCCTTATTGACCTGATCTAGTTCGTACTAGCGGAGGGAAGTAGTAACGTCAGGTCTTGTCTTTTATCGTATATTACCACGATGAAAGGAGGCTATTTTTTTATGTTTAAAACCCGCATTTTGACAGAAACTGCGATTTTTATCGCCATTGGTGTCATTGGTTCGACTTTTTTAGCGATAAGCTTCGGTCCTTATCGCGCGCTGTTTATTCAACATCTATTGAATGTCATCATCGCTGTCTTTTACGGGACTCAACGGGCGGTGACCGTCAGTTTCACTGTTGCCTTACTGCGAAACTTGTTGGGAATCGGGACGCTATTTGCTTTTCCTGGCGGGATGATTGGCGCTTGTTTCGCTGGCTATGTTACCGGATGAAACCGTCCATTTACGCCGCTGCTTTGGGCGAGGTCATCGGAACCGGTCTGATTGCGGCAATTGTCTCACGCCAAATCAGTCAGTTACTGACAGGCGAGTTGTTACCGTTATTCTTTTTTGTGCCTGGTTTCTTGATCAGCAGTGCCACTGGGGCGTTAATAGCTATCTTGTTGTATGTAAAAAAAGGCGCCTTGTTGCAACGTGTATTTAAACGCGCACCAACAGCCCACATAAACGCTCGCAACGAGTAAATATACGAAAAAGCCAAGCCCTTTAATTAAATGGGGCTTGGCTTTTTCTATTAGGATTCATCATTGATTGTTTCTTTTTCTTCCTTGCCTTCGTGATGAATATGCGAAGATTGTTCTTGGTCTACTTTCACATATACTTCCTCAATCCGCTTATCAGACACAGACAAAATATCAAACTGAACGTTTTGATAATGAATCGGTTCTTTATAATGGTTATCCGGGATTGACCCGATATAGTCGGTAAGAAAACCATTCAGTGTTTCAAATTCATCAACCGGTAACTCTAGACCGAATAGATGATTTAAATCGATTAAATGAATGGTCCCCTTAACGGTTGCTTCATGATGGGAATGCTTCAATACCTCATCGTCATCAACACTACGTCCGTGCTCACTAGAAATCTCTCCGATAATTTCTTCAATAAGATCTTCTAGTGTGACTAAACCATCGGTTCCGCCATACTCATCAACAATAATGGCCATGTGGATGTTCTCCCTCTGCATATCTGTTAATAAAGTATCAATTGATTGATGCTCCATCACAAAATATGGTTTACGCATAATATCGGCTAAATTAAACTGGGTTTTATCCGCCTCTATCATGACAATTAAGTCTTTTGTATGCAGGACACCAATAATTTCATCTAAGTCTTCTTTATAGACTGGGAAACGCGTATAACGATGTTCTTTAATCATCTCAATCACTTCTTCAAATGATGACTCGACATCAATCGCTTCAATTTCGGTGCGGTGCGTCATAATATCTGAAACGTCTTTATCATTGAATTCAAAGATATTATGAATCAGACGCTTTTCACTCGATTCAATCGTACCTTTTTCATCACCAATATCCACCATCATTCTAATTTCTTCTTCTGTCACATCTTCGTCTTCGTCATTAGGATCGACGCCAAATAACCGTGAGACCGTATTGGTTGAAAAGTTTAAAATCCTTACGACGGGTAAACTAACCTTAAATAATAAGGTAATCGGCTTGACCGCAAAATTCGCGACCTTCTCTTTTCGTTTCAACGCGACTTGTTTTGGTACAAGTTCACCGAACACTAACGTCATATATGACAAAATGATTGTCACAATAACTAAACTTAGCGTCTCAAGTACATTTAAAGATAACGGTAAAAACCTCTGAGTGCCACGGCTAGCGGCTCACTAAATACATCCGCCGCGAACGCACTTGCTAAGAAACCCGCAAGCGTAATCCCAATTTGAATCGTCGCGAGGAATCTCCCGGTTGTGACAGCAGTTTATCAAGTGCTTGGGCAGTTTTATCGCCTCGTTCCGCCATTCGTTTTACTTTATTATCATTCAATGATACTAACGCAATTTCTGATGCTGCAAAAAAGGCGTTCAGTGAGATTAAAATCACCAACGCTACAACAGCTATTCCCATGGTTGTCATCCACTCCTAATTTAATAATCTAATTCTTAGTATAACGAATCTTTTCCTGCTTGTCTTTTATTTCTCCTTAAGAAGGAATGAACACTTAGTTTAAACGGACTAATTATCACCTATTTTCATACTCACTACAGTAAAGTATTCACCGAAGCATCGATAACCAAACCTCTATCACTTTAAAAAAGAATAAACATCCCCTGTTTTGATTATTAACTATCATTTTTAAAATTATATTTGATAGTTAACTATCATTTTGGTATAATGATCATAAGAAAGGGTGATGATATGGAAGATTACACATCCATTCCCGCTTCCCGGCGGTTGGAATTGTTAAAAAATCAATTCACCAAATCAGAATTCAAGTTATATGAGTATATTTTGGCCCACTTAGATTTAGTTGTTTACCACTCGCTCTCGGAGCTCAGTGAACAAGCTAAAGTTGCCGAAGCCACGAGTTTGCGATTTTTTAAAAAGTTACATTATAGCGGCTTTCAGGCGTTTAAATTTGACCTTGCGAAAGAACAACCCATCGATGACTCAAAAGAAACCGATATGTATACCCGTGTAAAAAACGAGATGATTGACTCTATCGAGACCAATCACGATCTATTGAATCAATCTCAACTACAGAACGTGGCAAAACTTCTTGATGAGAAAACAGAGAGCGTGATTTTTGCCATCGGTGCCTCAGGCATTGCGGCGCTTGATTTTCAAAACCAACTGATGCGCGTCGGTAAAAATATCGATGTCGTCACCGATACCCATACACAAATTATGCGCGCAGCCAATGCGACAGCCGACACGCTGTTAATGGCGATCAGCTTAAGCGGTAGCACAAAGTCGCTGATTGAAAGTACCGCTATCGCCAAAAAGAAAGGGGCACATGTGGTCAGTTTGACTGGTTTTTTAAAATCACCTCTCACGAAAGTGAGTGATGACACGATCCTAACCCATGTGAAAGAGCATCCGTTAGAACGCGGGACGCTCTCAGGTAAAGTTGCTCAACTGTTTGTGATTGATGCCTTATGCATGACCTATATTCAGCTTCATAAAGCGGAAGCAAAAACGCGACGAGAAGAAATTACCGCCTTTACTGCGGATAAACTCTATTAGAAAGGATGTTTTGTCTATGTATATTAAAGATGCCCGACTATATTTACCGAATGAGACCCTCACCGGTGACTTAGTCATTAAAGACGGGAAAATTACTGCCATTTTAACATCTGCCATATCGATGACTCAGATGATGCGATCATTGACGCACGCGGCTTATCCGTCATCCCTGGCTTTATTGATAGCCATATTCACGGAGCGAATGGATATGATGCGATGGATGATGATCCAAAAGCTATTTCAGAAATGGCTAAACATCTCGTGAAAGAAGGGACGACGTCGTTTCTTGCGACAACCATGACTGAAAGTGTGGAGGCGATTGAGAAAGCCTTAATTCACGCTAAGAATACCGATACAGCTGTTCAGACAGCTGAACTACTCGGTGTCCATTTAGAAGGACCATTTGTGAATGTCGTAAAAAAAGGCGCGCAGCCTGAGCAACATATTATAAAGCCTGACCTTGACTTATTTAAACGTTGGCAAACGCTTAGTGGCAACAAAATTAAAACAGTCACAATGGCACCTGAAGAAGACACAGACGGCGCCTTTGTTAAAGCGTTAAGAGAAACTGGCGTCAACGTTTCAATGGGACACACCGATGTCTCATTCGAAGAAGCCAAACAAGCGACTAAATATGGGGTCAATCAAGTGACTCACTTATGTAATCAAATGAACGGGATTCATCACCGTGATGTCGGATTAGTTGGGGCGAGCTTCTTACTGCCACACTTACAGCTCGAACTGATTTCAGACGGGATTCACGTGTCTCCAGAGATGTTACAACTGATTTACAATAACGTCGGCAGTGATCGATTAATGTTAATTACCGATGCGATGCGCGCAAAAGGGATGGAAGATGGCACTTACACCCTTGGTGGTCAAACCGTGCACGTAAAAAACAACAAAGCCACACTGGATGATGGCACACTCGCAGGTAGTGTTCTACCAATGATTGATGCCGCTAAACGTATGCTTGATTTAGACGGGACGACGCTTGAAGATATTATCCAAATGGCTTCTGTCAATCCAGCTCGTCAGCTTGGAGTCTTTGACCGTAAAGGTTCAATAGAAGTAGGTAAAGATGCCGATCTGTTAATCATCGATCAAGATTTACACTTACACAAAACCATCACCAAAGGTGTGGTAGCATATGAGGGGGATTTCTAATGAATATTATTGTTTGTCAAAATTATGACCATTTAAGTGACTATGCGAAAGACTTAGTGATTAACACTATCAACAACAACGACAAGCCAGTTCTTGGCCTGGCGACTGGTTCAACACCAGAAGGTATGTATCAGGCGCTTATTAAAGCTTATCAAGAAAAACACGTGTCATTTAAAGATGTCACGACATTTAACTTAGACGAATATATCGGATTGGGTAAAGAAGATCCGAATAGTTATCACCACTTTATGGATGAACACTTGTTTAACCATGTTGATATTGATCAAAATGAAACGTTTGTCCCACCCGGCAATACTGATAATCACGAACAAGCATGTCTTGACTATGAACAAAACATGCACCGTCATGGCGACATTGACTTGCAAGTCCTTGGTCTTGGTGTTAACGGTCATATCGGTTTTAACGAACCTGGTACGCCGTTTGATACAAGAACACACGTCATTGAACTTGACGAGTCAACGCGTGTTGCCAATGCTCGTTTCTTTGATTCGATTGATGACGTACCAACACATGCTATTACGATGGGAATTGAGACGATTATGGAAAGTAAACAAATCGTTCTACTTGCTTCTGGCGACAGTAAAAAAGAAGCCGTTCAACGCCTTGTAAATGGCGAAGAAACACCTGATTTCCCTGCATCTATTTTACACCGTCATAACAACGTGACCGTCATTTTAGACCGTGACGCTGCTAGCTACTATCGGTTGAGCAAATTGATCAGGTTGTTGGACCTAAATAATCACGTCATTTTAATGTGACATAGATAAAAACGCTCCCTTAGGTAATCACACCTAAGGGAGCGTTTGTCTTCTTACATAGTTATCGTTTATTGAATGTAGATGGGTCAGGCCCTACCCGTTCATCTTTATTTAGCTGATTTATCTTCTTCATTTCATCATGTGTCAATTCAAAATCAAATACATCCGCATTCTCTTTCATTCGGTGGACCTTTGTTGATTTTGGAATTGTTACGACGCCACTTTGAATATCCCAGCGCACGAGTACTTGAGCGACTGATTTATTATGATGGGCCGCAATTTCTTTTAAAACGTCATTATCGAAAAGTTGACCTTGTTTAAGCGGGGACCATGCTTCTACTTGAATGTTATGGTCACGACAGAAATGTCGTAATGGTTCTTGTGTTAAGTGCGGGTGAAACTCCACTTGATTCACCATCGGTGTAATGTCAGACCCTTGAATCAATGTTTTTAAATGTTCCTCTTTAAAGTTGCTCACACCAATCGCTCGCACTTTCTTTTCTTGATACAATTTTTCAAACGCCCGCCACGTCTCTTCGTATAAATTCGCCTCTGGCACCGGCCAGTGAATGAGATATAAATCAAGGTAATCCAGTCCTAAACGTTCTAACGTTGCTTCAAACGCCTTTAACGTTGAGTCATATCCTTGGTCAGCGTTCCATAGTTTTGATGTGATGAATAATTCTTCTCTTGGGACATCGACCGCTTTTAGTGCTTCGCCAACGCCAGTTTCATTGCCATAGACACTTGCCGTATCAATGCTGCGGTAACCACTCTCAATCGCATCAATGACGGCTTGTTTTACTTCAGGTCCATCTTCTACTTTAAAGACACCAAGACCGACCCACGGCATTTCTACACCGTTAGCTAGCTTTGTCGTACTCGTTAAATCTTTTAACATAAAAAATCCTCCTTATAACGATTGTTCCTCATCTTTTTTGGTCTGTCTCATTTTCACTCATAGTTATTGTTTACCCGAAATCACCCGGTATTAAAAGTCTATGTGTTAGACTTTACGCATTTAATTCTTCTGGGTTCGGTCCTGTCCGGTCACCATTATGCAACGCATCGATCTGTGCCATCTCTCGTTCTGATAAGGTAAAGTCAAAAATATCTGCATTTTCCTCAATCCGACTTTTGTTTACGGACTTGGGGATGGTTAAGATACCGTGTTGATAATCCCAGCGTAAAATCACTTGGGCAACTGACTTTTTATGCGCTTTGGCGATTTCGGTTAACGAATCAACCTCAAACAGATCGCCACGTTTAAGCGGAGACCATGCTTGGACTTTGATGCCTTCTGCTTGACAGTAATCACGTAAGGTCTGTTGATTTAAATGTGGGTGACATTCGACTTGATTAACCATCGGTAAAACCTTCGCGGTTGTTTTTAAATCTTCTAAATGATTGATATTGAAGTTACTCACGCCAATCGCCCGTACTTTCTTGTCTTCATACAGTTTCTCAAGCGCACGCCACGTGTCTTTAAATTTATCTTGTTTTGGCATCGGCCAGTGAATGAGATATAAATCAAGATAATCAAAGCCAAGTTTGTCTAATGTCGTATCAAAAGCTTTTAATGTCTCCTCGTATCCCTGGTCAGTGTTCCACACTTTTGACGTGACAAAAATATCCTCGCGATCAATACCTGACTGTCTCACGGCCGCACCAACGGCTTGTTCATTATCGTATAAACTCGCGGTATCAATTAAGCGATACCCCGACTTAATCGCATACGTGATAGCTTCCATGCCTTGTTGTTCATCAGGAATTTTATACACACCTAAGCCAAACACTGGCATCTTTATACCATTATGTAATTCAGTTGTTTCTTGTAGTGTCATCATATGTCCTCCTTTATTGTTAGTTTCAGTATAGCGCTTACTTTCTTTAGATTCTAATATTTTAACTTATGAGTCATTTTTTGTTCATTAACGCTTGCATCTTTAAAAATAAGCGTTTATAATTTGGATAAGATTAATTTTGCCCTAACGCAACTTTTTAGAGTGAGAGACACTTTATGTGAAATAATTATGAGTTTGAAAGCGAGGACAAGCCATTGGACAACCTATTATTAGCATTTGGTTTAACATTATTCGCTGGTCTTGCGACCGGTATTGGAAGTATTTTAGCGTTTTTCACATCAACAACGAACACTAAATTTTTATCTTATTCACTCGGTTTTTCAGCCGGGGTCATGATTTACGTTTCCATGATTGAAATTTTCCCGAAAGCCCAAGAATCATTGACTATTGAATTCGGCGAAAACTCGGGGCATGGTATACCGTTTTAGGGTTCTTTGGTGGGATGTTGTTAATTACACTGATTGATAAATTCATTCCGAAGCAAGGTAACCCCCACGAAATCCGCCGCGTAGAAGATATGGATGAAAAAGAAGCAGAGAAAGCTAAACAACAAGGCCATTTAATGAAAATGGGAACCTTCACTGCCTTGGCCATTGCGATTCACAACTTCCCAGAAGGCATCGCGACTTTTACCGCCACCTTGCAGGACCCGGGCCTCGGTATTCCGATTGCGATTGCGATCGCCATCCACAATATCCCCGAAGGAATTGCAATTTCTGTGCCGATTTATTTTGCGACTGGGAGTAAGAAGAAAGCATTTAAACTGTCATTTCTCTCAGGTCTTGCTGAACCAGCTGGTGCTATTATCGCCTACTTCCTTCTCATGCCTTTTCTATCTGACGGGTTATTTGGAATTATTTTTGCGGCCGTGGCAGGGATTATGGTGTTTATCTCACTTGATGAGTTACTGCCCGCTGCGAAAAGTATGATGAGACCCATAAATCGATTTATGGTCTTGTCGCTGGTATGATTGTGATGGCTCTTAGTTTATTATTGCTTATGTAAAAAGCGCCCCAGAAGTCATCATGACTTTTGGGACGCTTTTTTCGTATAAACGGTTTAGGCATCGCCTTTTTTCGGCGCATGAATTTCCATAATTTTATGGTGTTGGTAGGTTGACGGGTCAACATCGTTTAACCAAGGGGCTACCGTTTGGTGACTCACAAGTGTTAAGGCATGCATCGCACGCGTCGAAGCTGTATAGAGTAAATACTGGTCGAGCTCGGTAGAGTAATGATGCTTTGAAGCGTCATAAACAATCACCGCATCAAACTCAATCCCTTTGGCTAAATAGACAGGTAACACTTTAATGCCTGGTTCAAATTCATGTGTTTCTACCGTCACCAGATTCGCCCCTAAGCTGTGAAGGTCCAGCCATTCAGTCACTTTCTTTGCTTCTTGTTTTGTTTTAGTGATGACCGCGAGTTGTTCATAGCCTTTCACACGAAACGCCCGTAACTCATCCTGAATTTTATACATCATCATCTGTTCGGTTTCCACTTCAAAAATGTTTGGTTTATCACCTTGTCTGACGAATGGTTCAATCGTGTAATCATCTTGTTTGGCTAGTCCTTTTGAGAAGTTCACAAGCTGCTCAGTCGCACGATAACTCTTATTTAATGTTAATACATCCGCATCCGTTAAGCTCTTTAACACATGATCATCGTTTAATCCATGTAAGTATAACGTTTGATGCACATCACCTAATAAGGTCATTTGGCTATTAGGATAAATCCGCTTCAAATATGCCAGTTGGAACAATGAATAATCTTGCGCCTCATCTAAAATCACATGTTGGATTGAGCCACGTTCATCAAAACCCAGACAGACTTTTTCAAAATAAAGAAACGGCGTCGCATCTTCATACGTTAGGAAATTATCACTTAACTGTTGTTGGGTTTCTTGTCTGACTTGATTAAATAACGCATCTGTCTCATCAACGTGATCAAACAGTCGCATATACGTCCGTTTCGTATCAACAAACTGAAGCCGTTTGATTTTATTTCGCAGTGGTTTAAATAATTTATTGATCAATCGCAATTTTAAAATTTGTTGTTCCCGTTCCGCATGATTAAACCAATCCATCGTATCTTGTTCACGCTCAATTTGTTCATAGGCTGCCTGATAATCATCAATATCTAATAACTCTAATTCATCCTCTAACCAATCGGCATCCATTAATTGCTTTTGTTCTTCTTTTAATGACGATAAAATAAAATCACGCAATTGGTGTAACCTCACTTGAACCGACTCGTTTTGGTCCATCTTGTAAAAATAACGGGTTAATTCTTGTTTAGACACAATCACATGGTCACGAAAGCGAATATTACGAAACGCAAGACCGCGATGTTTTAACTCCTCTAAATAGCGATCGACTTTTTCCTTAAAAGCGAGTGATGCTTTATACTGCATGTTTACTTGTCTCATCTCTGTCACTTTTCCTGTCAGTAAGGTTTCTAATTGATCAAAAGGTGTTTCAATCACAAAGCGGCGACCAAGCTCTTGTTCTAGGTAATGATAAAAAGTGACTTGTTCGACTTGGTCTTCCCCGAGTTCAGGTAACACACGTGAGACATACGTATGGAATAACGGATTCGGTGAAAAGAGCAACATTTGTTCCGCCGTTAATTCCCCGCGGAACCGGTAGAGTAAGTAAGCAATCCGCTGCAAAGCTGCTGAGGTCTTCCCGCTTCCAGCGACACCTTGGACGATTAAGTCTTTCTTTTTTTCATGGCGAATAATTTTATTTTGTTCTTGTTGGATAGTGGCGACAATATTTTTCATCGTTGTATCTGCCGTTTCTCCGAGCACTTGTTGTAAGAGTCCGTCCCCAATCGTGAGACCGGTATCAAACATGCCTTCAAGTTCCCCGCGCTTCACCACATATTGACGCTTTAATGTCATGTCGCCCGTAATCGTTTCATCGATTGCTTGATACTGACTCGCACCAGGTGGATAGTCATAGTACATCGAGGCAATCGGGGCACGCCAGTCATAAACATAGAAGTCTTCTTCATTATTCTTTAAAAGTGACGATGTCCCAATATAAATCGGTTCTGCCTCACTTTCCCCGCTCTCCTTAAAATCAATCCGACCGAAATAGGGCTGATCATAAAGCCGGCTTAATTGTTTAAAAGTATGATCTTGTTGGTCATGGTGACGTTCACGCTCTGATAAGAATTCTGCCTGTTGTTTCAAACTCGCTTGTGTCTCAATCGCATCATCCATTTCCGTTAAATTGACGGTGACATCTTCAAAAAATTCTTTCCGTAAATCTAACACATCAGTCCGAATACGTTTGACACGCTTCATTAATTTATTCAGACGGTTTTTAATGACGGTTTTCACCTCATGAAACCGTTCCTGTTCTTCTTCAAATGATTGATTGTGTTCTGTCATTGTGGTTCTCCCCTTTGATGTATCTGTTGCTACGTATATGTACCCTTCATTGTAGAAGATTATGCGCGAAAACACTAGTACGTAACCTCAAATCATTGATAAATACCGTTAAAATCTGTTCGATAGACGACAAACCTAAAAAGTAAGCGATCACAGTCATTTTTCTGGGCAAATCCCTTCCAAAAGGATAGAAATTCCGGTATGCTAATTAATTAGAGCAACGAAATAATTTTACCGAAAGCATTCAGAAAGAAGGGAATTATCATCAATCAAGAACAACAGGTAACAAAAAACGTCAGCATCATGTGGTTTGCGAACTTTTTTATTGCCGGAAGCATTACGATGGTCCAACCATTTCTATCCTTATATATTGACACGTTAGGTAACTTTTCTGACGAATACGTCCAAACGTGGTCAGGTATTATTTTTAGTATCACATTTGTGAGCGCCTTTTTATTCTCACCTCTTTGGGGGAAGATTGGCGACCGGATTGGGCGTAAGCCGATTCTAGTCGTCTTCGCTTTTGGTCTCGGCTTATCGCTATTATTAATGGGCTTTGTGACGTCGATTATCCAACTGTTTTTCTTGCGCTTATTTATGGGGGTCTTTACCGGATTTATCTCGTTATCTCAAGCCTTAATCTCGACCCAAACATCTAAGCGCGTCGCCGGTAAAGTGCTCGGCACACTTCAGACTGGAAGTATTACCGGCACATTAATGGGACCACTTCTAGGCGGGATCTTAGCCGATTTATTTGGTTATCAGTCGACGTTTAAATGGCTGAGTTTAGTGTTATTTATCTCGAGTTTACTCGTCCTCTTTGGGATTAAAGAATTTAAAGTACAAGAAGATTCAGCGATTGATCAGACGCGTTATTCGTCACGTCAAGTACTCCTTCACATTTTACGCCAGCCCGTCTTACTGTTGATTATGTTGATGTCGATGATTGTTCAAATTGCGAACTTCAGCATTCAACCTATTTTGCCGTTATTTATCGGTGAAATACACGGGAGTGTGAATCTTGCCTTTTTCTCAGGTCTTGCTTTTTCTGCTTCTGGACTCGGTAATTTACTGTTTTCACGACGCATTGGACGTTTAGGCGATCATTACGGTTATGTTAAGTTGTTAACGATGATGTTGATCCTCGCCGCCGTTGTCTATTTCCCTGGCGGTTTTGTGACGTCTTTATGGCAACTGATTATTTTACGTTTCTTAATGGGGATCTTTATTGGTGGGGTTATTCCACTACGGATTGCCTATATTAGACAAGCGGCACCGATTGAAATGCAGGGGGAAGTGTTAGGTTATAATACGAGCTTACGCTTTTTTGGAAACATGATTGGTCCGATGCTTGGGGCTGCGATTAGCGCAAGCTTAGGTTATTCCGCTGTCTTTTTATCGACCGCGAGTTTACTGATGATTAGCGCACTCATTATGATTTATGCGATGAAACGTCATCCAGAGTATGCGGTCAATAGCTTATAGCGCAATAAAAGCAAATAGCTAAAGATTATCAGACAAATAAGCCTGTCAGCTGACAGGCTTATTTAATATCTTCACGATGTTTATTCATGACATTATCGTCATTATTTCTTTACAATCGCATCCACTTCAACTTTAACGCCTTTAGGTAACTTTGACACTTCAACGGTTGCGCGTGCTGGGTACGGGGCATTTAAAAATAGGCGATAGGTGTCATTAAGTGCTTGAAAGTCATTTAAATCGGTTACATAAATCGTGAACTTTACGACATGATCGAGCGTTACTTTCGCTTGTTCACAAATAGCCTGTAAGTTTTTCATGACTTGTTTTGTTTGTTCCACAATACCTCCCTCAACGACTTCCATCGTCTCTGGGTCTAATGGGATTTGACCTGAAATAAAGATTAAATCACCGATATCTATTGCTTGTGAATAAGGGCCAATCGCTTGTGGTGCGTTATCTGTTTGAATTTCTTTTTTCAATCGACTCATCCTCTCGTCAGTATTCCTTAAATTTTAACATAATTCAGTTAATTTGGTATACTATCTGTAACATATATTTTAAAATCATTTACTAAACGAGAGGAGGATAACTATGTTTCAAACATTCTCACTTCCAACGCATCATCATAGCGAAATGATTGAGATAACCGATACGATTGAGCAATACTTAAAAGACGCAAGTGTTCGCGACGGGATTGTGATTGTGTCTAGTGCGCATACAACAGCTGGTATCACGGTCAATGAAAATGCTGATCCTGATGTGAAATCCGACTTTTTAAGGCGCCTTGATGAGGTGTATCCTTGGGAACACTCACTTGACCGACATATGGAAGGCAATACCGCCGCTCACTTAAAGACAAGTACCGTCGGCCATAGTCAGACGATTGTCATTGATAACGGTAGACTTATCCTTGGGACGTGGCAAGGGATTTACTTTTGTGAATTTGACGGACCAAGACAGCGTACGTATCATGTGAAAGTGATACAAGGTTAAAAAATCCCCATCTCAAGTTAATGTTGAGATGGGGATTTTTTAGGATGATGGAGACGTCTTTTTTAACAACGGCTCTGCTTTTTCAATACGAACGATACTTAACCAATTGATGCCAATGGCCATCATGACTACGAGTAATAAAGCAATCATCACGGTAAATTCAACAGTTAAAATCCCGACAATCACTAACCATACGACCATTAAAACCGTCGTAAGTGGCTTTGTGACCGTCATTACAAACGTTAGGATCATATAATTTTTCACCGATAACTCAAACCGAGAAAAGAGTGGAAAAATTGCAGTAACATCCCAATATACACGAGTGTAAGCGCTGATACACCGACAAGTAAAGCTGTAGCTGCAGGGTGATTTATTCTAATTAAAAAATTGAAATCAAGATATAGAAACAATCCGACAACACCAAAAATTAATCCAATACAATTGGCGGAGACAAACGCTTGTTTAAACTCATAGGCATAAGCTTTAAACACATGTGCGATCTCTTCATTACGAATCATTTGGCGAATCAACTGATTCATCGCTGCAGTGGCTGGCATGATGCCAAAAACAATCCCACCCAACAGCGTAAATAACACCCACAACGTATTGATGTAGATTAATTTCACTAGTTTATCTAGTACAGACATCATTGTTTCTGCCCAGTTGGATGCCATATCGCTTCCTCTCCTTCCTCTAAGATGTTGCATATTTCTCACTACTTGTCACTGATTATTTACGATGAAACACACGAGGTCGATCGTTCATACATCTTGAACACAACGATCGTTGTTATCTTCACGTCTACGCGTATCAACCTTTTACACCTGAAATAGCAATAGATTCAATAATTTGTTTCTGGAACACAAGGAAAATAACGAGCATCGGTAATAAGGCAATAATCGATGCAGCCATAATTAATGGATAATCTGTTTGAATTGCATAGGTCGCATTAAAGTTTGCAATAACTAATTGAATCGTTAGTTTGTCTGGTGAATTCAAATAGATAATCGGCGCTAAATAGTCATTCCAAACAGCCATAAACCAAAGAATGAACTGAGCAGCAATCGCCGGCTTAATAAGTGGGACAATGATTCGGATGAAAATTCCAAAAAACGATGTGCCATCTATTTTTGCCGCTTCAATTACCGCATTAGGGACATTAATTAAGTATTGTCTTAAGAAGAAAACCATCACAATGTTCCCAAATATAGGCGGGATGATCAACGGTAGTAATGTATCAACCCAACCAATGCTCGCAAACATTGAGAATTGAGGAATCATTAAACTTGGATACGGGATCATCATCGCCGATAATAGTAACAAGAAAATCATATTTTTATTTTTGAGTCGTAGTTTCGCAAAGGCAAAGGCCGCTAAACTTGATGTAAATGACCCAACGATTGTTACAGATAAAGAAATAATCAAACTGTTTTTAATCCCTGAAAGTAACGGACCTGCTTCCCAAATCTCTTTATACTTAGAGAAATCAAAGACTTCTGGAATCCATACGGGCGGTAAAGCAAACACATCTGACTTTTCTTTTACTGATGTCGATAACATCCATAGGAGGGGCGCAATCATCACAACGGCCCCGATACAAAGGATCGTAAATATAAGTATATTAAATAGTTTATTCTTTTTTGCTTCTGTCACTTTTCTCACCTCAACTTATCTTTATCACTTTTCCGCTCAATATGCTTAGTCAATTTCAAATGACGATCGATCATTTAATTTAAATTGGATCAAGGTAACAATGAAAATAATCGCCCCTAACACAACAGACATGGCAGATGCATAACCCATCTGTAAATTATCAAAGGCTTTACGCCAAATATAAAACACAACAGTGGCTGAACTAAATTCCGGTCCACCAGTTGGTGTCATGATGTTAATTTCAGTAAACATTTGCGCACCATTAATAATGTTTGTAATGACAAGAAAGAACGTTACTGGTTTAACCATTGGCCACGTGATGTGGATGAACTTTTTAAACTTATTTGCTCCATCTAAATCGGCTGATTCATAATACATCTTCGGTACACTTTGCAGTGCCGCCAGATAAAGCAACATCGAATAACCGAGTCCTTTCCAAACGGTCATAATAATCAACGCAGGTTTGACTGTATCTTTATTTTGTAGCCAGTTTGGTCCGTCAATACCAATTAAGTCTAAGAATTGATTGACCAAGCCATAATCACCGTTATAAGCCCATTGCCATAAGACAGAAATCGCTGCAAGCGATGAAACCACAGGAATATAGTAAATAACACGGAAAGCTGTTGTGCCAGGGATTTTACGATTCAATCCCATCGCCAGTAATAGCGAAAGTAATAAGCCAATTGGAATCCCTAACATCATAAAGAACGTATTAAATAATGATTTCATAAAATAATCATCTGTTAATAGTTTGTATAATTACTCAACCCAACAAAATTCATCGTCCCTAAACCATTCCAATTGGTAAACGATGCATAGATTGAGAAGAAAAATGGATACAATACAAATATCAAGTAACCGACAAGGGGTGATAAAATAAAGAGCATAGCTGCTCGTGATTCTTTTTTATATAATTTTGATTTTCTTGGTTTATCTGTTGCGGCTAATTTCGTTGCCATAGTTTCTCACCTCAAATTCATTAAAGTACTGATGCCTCCCATGATAATAAGCAAAGCTTTCTTATTTACCAAAAAGATTTGCTTAGGATCAGGAAAGTTATCACATCAATTACTGATTATAAGGATTAATGGGGGAAGAGACCATACTATCTTCTCTTTCCCCATTAAACATTTTAACTGGTTATTTAGATTGGTTCTCTAATTCAATCGCATTATCTAAATACTCTTGCATTTTTGGTTGAACTTCTTTTACATACTCCGCTGCTGTTTTATCACCATCTAAAACTGGTTGAACATTTGTAAAGAAGTAATCATACCACTCAGCATTATACGTGTTATTGGCCGGTAATGCGCGGCCATAATCTTCAACGATTTGAAGATACTCTTCTTTATTGGCTGGCATACTTGAATCATCCGCTGCCCAATCAGCTGCCATATCTTTTAAGTTAGGAATTTGAATACGCGCATCTACAAGCGCTTGTTGGCCTTCTTCAGATGCCGTTAAGTAATACACTAACTCTGTGGCTAAGTCTGGGTGAGAGGTTGACTGAGCAACCGCAATACCTAAAGTACCAACCCATGTGGCTGACTCGCCTGTTTGACCTGCCGGGTAAGGAATAACATCATATTCAAAATCTAATTCCGTATCAAATGTCGCTAAGTCCCAAGGAGCTACTGAAGAACGCTAATTGACCTTGCATCCAACGTTGGTACGTATCTAACGTTTGTGCATCTTCAATTGATGGCGTAATTTCATATTTCAACTGGTGATCAGCAAACCATTGTAAAGCTTCCGCAAATTCTGGTGTGTCTACTGTTACTTTTGTTTGTGTATCATCAATAAATCTTCCACCGTTACTCCATACGAAAGATTGCAGTACCCAGTTAATATTAAAGCCAGTACCGTATTGATCAATCTCACCATCACCATCAGTATCTTTTGTTAACACTTGGTTCACTTCAATAAATTCATCCCAAGTCATTGGTTCATCTTTATCTGGTAATTCTAATCCTGCTTCTTCAAACATTGTCTTGTTGTAACCTAATGAGAACGGTCCAACATCTTTTGGCATCGCATAAATGGACCCTTGCCCTTGTGTTTCACCATCAAATCGGTAACTATCCACACCATATTGCCAAATATTATCTAAATTAATTTTATCATTACTTTCTACATACTCTGTTAAGTCAAGTAAAATATTACTATGAGCGTAAGATCTTAACTCACCCGGCGCAATATAAAAAACATCCGGTACTTGATTACCTGTAATCGCTGCTTTCAATTTCGTCGCATATTGATCAGCTGCCGTTACAATCATTTCAACTTCTACACCTGGATTTTGTTCTTCAAAAGCATCAATGGCTTTTTGATAAGCTTTTTCCTCTTCTGTTCCACCACGGAACATAAATGTTAGCTTCTTCGTTCCATCGCCAGAATCATCACTACCTTCTGAACTACTTCCCCCCGCACAGGCGCTTAATAATAAAGCTGCACTAACGAGTAACATCATTAACACACGTAAAGAATTTTTCATTTTCTATACCTCCAGTTTTTCGTTAATCTCTGTTATTAACAAATTATAAGCGCTTTCATTTGACTAAAATAATAACTGCTTTTCGTCAATATCCTGAACTAATTTGTCAATAACTCTTTAAAACAACTATATTATAGTTGTTCGTACATGTCAATAGACTATCATGATTCTTTTCTATTTATCATGCGAATATCTTATGGAAACGCCGTTAAATATAGCTTGATGTCAGAAATAAAGCCATTTATAACATATTATCGTCAAAGTCGTTCGTATAACTAAAACGTTTATAACTTATCCAAAACGCTTGCTAAGACGTTTGTTTGATTAACCTTTTTATTAACCACTCGTTTTTTCTTTCAAATAAAAACAAGCCTATCGCTAGGCTTGTTTTTTATTATGACGCTTGAATAGTTAATAAGACAACAGACATAGGTGGTAATGATACATTTATTCCACCATCTATCTCTTTAAAGTCAGTAAAGGCTGTTGGCGTGACTTTTTCTGGTTCATCAAAAGTATTATGATGATGCATGTCAGTGGAAGTAATGACTTCACCTATAACATTTTTATAATCCAGACCACGCACGTGTAAATCGAGTGTAGCTTCGTCTGTTCGCGAAGCATTTGTTAGTGTGATATTAACTGTACCGTCTTCTTGTTTAGAAGCCGATCCGTTCACTTGTGGATAGTTGATGCCATCTGCTTCTAAAGAGGTGGTATCAATATCCAAGCTTACGCGTTCACTGTCTTGGTGAACGGTGTACATTTTAAAGACATGGTACGTCGGTGTTAATAACATTTGATCACCTTCAGTTAATACCATGGATTGAATGACGTTAACCATTTGAGCGATATTTGCCATCTTAATCCGATCATTGTGATTATTAAAGATATTTAAAGAAATACCTGCAATGAGCGCATCTCTTACCGTGTTCTGTTGATACAAGAAGCCAGGATTGGTGCCTGGTTCAACATCATACCAAGCGCCCCACTCATCGACAATCATCGCGATGCGTTTTTCAGGATCATATTTATCCATAATGGTCGCATGCTTATCGATTAGTGTTTCGATATGGTAAGCTTTCTGCATGGAAATATCCCACTCCGCTTCGTCGAAGCGGACCGCGTCACCCTTATTCCAAAAACCACCTGGGTGCACATAGTAGTGGAAGCTTAAGCCATCCATAAACGGTGCCGCTTCGCGCATCAATACTTCTGTCCAATTAAAATCAGCCACATTTGCGCCACCCGCAATTTTATAAATCTTATTCTCGCCATAATTTCTCACATACGTTTGGAACTGACGATACAAATCAGCATAAAACTCAGGGCGCATGTTACCACCACAACCCCAGTTTTCATTACCAACACCAAAATATTTCACACGCCATGGCAAGGCTTGGCCATTTTCCTTACGCCAGTTCGCCATAGGTGACTCGCCATCAAATGTCATATATTCAACCCACTCAGACATTTCTTGAACGGTACCTGAACCAACATTGCCGTTGATATATGGTTCAGCTCCTAACATCTCACAAAGAGCCATGAATTCATGTGTGCCAAAGTGATTGTTCTCAACTAACCCACCCCAGTGCGTATTGACCATACGTTTTCTTTTTTCTCTTGGACCCACACCATCTTTCCAGTGGTATTCATCCGCAAAACAACCACCCGGCCAGCGTAACACTGGAATTTTTAACTCTTTTAGTGCATGTAGAACATCATTTCTAATCCCTTTTGTATTTTCAATGGCACTATCTTCTCCGACCCATAGCCCTTCATAAATACAACGACCTAAGTGTTCGGCAAACTGTCCATAAATATTTTTATCAATGATGCCTTTTGTGACATCCGCATTAATGACTGCACGATGTGTCATACTCTCACCTCATCTAATATATTTACTATCCTCGTTTAAGTACGTCTTGATTTAGTTTTGGTACTTATTGATTAATTGTTTATTACTACTATGGCATGTTTATTTAATGTTATTTTCTCAAACGAATCACATTCCATGACGTTTTCTTCAGTTGCGCTGATAACTGACCTAATTCAAACGTTGTCGCATTGTTAAGCGATGGTTTAACTGCTTCATGGGCCATCGTATTAACAGCTTTCACATCATCATGGTAAAGTTCAATATGTTCGACAAGCTTGTACCCTTCAAAGCTACGTAAGTCAATGTCTAATGGCATCGCATCCGTCAGGTGCTTATTTACAATAAAGATAGTCAATGCTTCTTCTTCCTCGTTATGAACAGCCGCCGCATCTAAATACGGCACATCAGTAAAGTCTTTTGAATCATACTTTGGCACGTTAAGAATCGGTTTAAGCGAGACACCGCGACCGAAGACCGATGTATGCATATAAGGATAAAAAATCGTCTGTTTAAAGCTACCGCCACCGTTTTCTGTCATAATTGGTGCAATCACGTTGACGAGTTGTGCCATCGCCGCCATCTTCACCCGATCCGCATGTTGAAGGAACGTAATTAACATACTACCAACGAGTAAGGCGTCTTCAAAATTATAGTGATCTTCTAATTGGGGCGGGGCAATTGACCATGGTTCAATTTGTTGGTCTTGTTCATTAGAATGATACCAAACGTTCCACTCATCAAAACTTAAGTTGATTGTCTTTTTACTGCGATGCTTTGCTTTAATATAATCACACGTAGCCGTCACTGTTTTAATGAAGTGGTCCATATCTAAGTTTTTCGCTAAGTAGTTAGCCGTATCATTTGAGCGGTTACCGTAATATTGATGAAGCGAAATATAATCGACTGTGTCATAACTTAAATCAAGCGTCGTTGCTTCATATTCAGGGAAGGTGGGCATATTCGTATTCGAACTTCCACAGGCAACGAGCTCAATATCTGGATCAACGAGTTTCATCGCTTTTCCTGTTTCATTCGCCAAACGACCATATTCATAGGCTGTTTTATGTCCGACTTGCCACGGCCCATCCATTTCATTCCCTAAACACCACGTTTTAATATTGTGAGGTTGTTCATAACCATGCTTTCTGCGCAAGTCACTATAATACGTCCCACTTGGGTGATTGGTGTATTCAATTAAGTTTCTTGCCGCATCAATCCCTCTTGTCCCGAGATTAACTGCCATCATCACATCAGCATTGACTTTCTTTGCCCAATCGACGAATTCATTTGTGCCTACTTCATTTGTTTCAATCGTTCGCCAAGCAAGCTCTAATCTGCGGGGACGGTCTTCTTTTGGTCCAACCCCATCTTCCCAGTTATAAGCGGACACCATATTCCCACCAGGATATCGGACAATCGGTACGTTTAATTCTTTTACTAAATCAATCACATCTTGCCTAAACCCTTGTTCATCACTATTGGGATGATCTGGTTCATAAATGCCGCCATACACGGCACGTCCTAAATGTTCAATAAACGAACCATAAATCCGTTTATCCACTTCTGCAATCTTAAAATGTTGATCAAGTGTCATTGTTGCTTTCATTTTCACCATCTTCACCTCTCCTATTCAGTTCAACTCTTGTGTACAAATGTTTAATTAATTCTTTTTAAAACACATTTGTACGTATAGGTATATTTAGTATAAAGTTTTTAGTAACCGTTTTCAATAGATAAACTTTATCTTTTGTGTCAGTTACTAAAGAATCCCGTTCATGTTTTTTACTTACCAGTTATTTTCTTTCCCATCGTCACAACACCTTTATGATTATACCCGGCAAATACAATCGTCTCACACCAACGCTCCCAGTCCCAACCTGCGCTCACTTTACCATCTAGCACCTCATCACTTAAATGGACTTTGACACTGTTTTTGGTCGGTTTCACAATAAAACGCGGCCGGTCTTTTGGTTCGGTGAGTGCGACTTGATAAGCAAGGTCTTGATCATGGTTAGTCGGATCAATCCGAACGAATTCCCACTGACCTTGTAGGTCATGGTCTTTGATCTCACGATTATCTTCACCCGCGAATCGTTCGGGCGATACGAGTGGCCATCCTTCATCGGACCATAAAATCTTTCTGATATGGACGTAGTGGACATGTTTATTCACCGGTTCTCTCACGTGGTGACAGACAAAATAATCGTCACTATCTTTTAGCACAGAATTATGCCCTGGCGCGAGCAACCTTCCCCGTCACTAAACTTATAGCTACCGAGTACTTTCATGCCAATCTCGTCTTGATTGCCTTCAATGTCTGTGAGCTCTTTTCCATTGTAGTCTGTATAAGGCCCGGTAATTGATTTGGAACGTCCAATACGAATATTGTAATCTGCAAATAATGAGTCATAAGAGACAAATAAATAGTAGTAATCAAACACGTCATTATAAATAATGTAGGGCCCTTCTAACGCACGGTCGACGGATGTATGACGTTTAGCGATCAGTGTGCCCGGTCCAGGCGTTTTAAATTTTCCTGTCTTCGGCTCTATTTCATTGACATAAAGCCCTCCGAAAAATGATCCAAACACCATATAAACTTGCCCTTCTGGGGTAAAGGTAATATTCGGATCAATCGCATTGGGACCCTCTGTCCCTCTCACTGATTTATAAACAAGTCCCAAATCTTCATACGGCCCCGTCACAGAATCACTTACCGCGACACCGATAAACGATTGTGTTTTACCAAATTGGCTAGCCGCGTAATACAAATAGAACTTTCCATTCATTTTAACAACCTCTGGAGCCCAAAGACCGTTTGCCTCAGTCCAATTATACGCCTCACGTGGTACACCATCACTAAAGGCACGGCCGACAAAGGTCCAATGTATTAAGTCCGGTGATTGTCTAATCTGAATCCCCGCTTTAACATGATCTTTTCCTCCTGTATCGGTTGAAAAGACATAATACATCTCACCTTCTTTAATAATCGCCGGGTCATGTGCACCGTAACTGCCCCACTTTGTTTCATCTTTCATCACATCAGGATCAAACGGTGTATCTTTTGGTAAGTAGTCTTTCTTTATCAACTACATCAGCCCCTCTACTATTGTAAATATTTATGCCAAGTATTTTTTGAAACGCTTTCATTTCGCGTGTAAAAATAGCCGCAACACGAGTTACGGCTATATGAAGCTATAGAAATACTCAAAACAAAGATTAATGTTTCGGTTTGGTCGTTGATGAACGTTCCACGAGTACAGGTTCAAATACGACCGATTCTACCGGTTCTTCTTTCTTTTTCTGCGTGCACTTTGGTCCTTGACTAAATCTAGGATCATCTTAGCCGCTACTTCCCCTAACTCACTTTGCGGGTGTTTCACTGTCGTTAATTTTACTTCCGACACTTCCGCAAGGAAGGAATCGTCAAAACCGATGATCGATAAATCGTCAGGCACCGATAACCCTTTCTCACGTACAACATCGAGTAACGCAATCGCAAGCTCATCATTATAACAGACTAAACCTGTCGGACGTTCCTTTTCTGGTAAAGCTAATAACTTTTCAAGTTCTGTTTGCGGATGATGGTATTTACCTTCCGTACTGTAAAGAATGATATTGTTTGGATTGATACTCAGACCATTTTTACGGTGAGCTTTTAAATACCCCTTCATCCGTTTCGAACCTTGTCCATCATCATTTTTAAAGAACCCAACGATATTCGTATGACCAAGTTCAATTAAGTGTTCGGTTTGAAGCAAACCACCCTGTTCATCATTTAACGTAATACTTAACGGCTCAAGTTCATCATAAAAAGAGTTAATCATAATATAAGGAATATTTTGACGCTCCAAGTTTAAATAATAATTAATGTTCGGATTACTGATCGCACTTTTTGTCGGTTCGACAATGACGCCATCAAAATGTTGCGTTAAGATTTTTTCTAAGAACCGACGCTCATTATCATGGTCGTTATTCGTACTAAATAAACTCACATGATAACCTTGTTGGCTAAGATAAGACTCAGCTCCGCGAATAATCGATGGGAAAATATAATCTGAAATGTACGTCGTTATAATCGCAATGTTCTTTTGGTTTTTTACTAATTTAGACTCATCCTCTTTGGAGCGATCCGCACAAAATGTTCCTGCACCTTGTTCACGGTATAACCACCCTTGATTAACTAACTCACCAATCGCTAAGCGCACTGTGTGACGGCTGACACCGAATTGTTTCATTAATTCACTTTCTGAACTAATTTTCTGATGAGGTTGAAATGTGCCATCTAAAATCTTTGATTTAATTGCTTGTTTGACAATACTGTATTTTGTCTGCATAAGTTACACCTCTTACATTCTTTTGACTTATTAATCTCTTTCTAGTTTAACACAAACTCATCTGGAATTAGTCAGAAATGCGACAAAATGATGGAGTTTTTAATAAGATGTTAACAACTTCCAGTAGTTTTGTTGTTTGAGGAAACATACGGATATGCTTCCTCTCTAACAAAACAACATAAAAGGGGGTAAGAGATCCGCGGGGGACGTGATCTCTTTTATATGATAACCAGCATATTAGCGGAAAATAGCTTCATTCCATTTCAATTCATTTCTGAATTGACGTAAGTTCAAATCTTTACCGATAACAACCACTTCAATATCTGTCATTTCCGCAAAATCAACCAACTGTTCGGTTGTTACGGTAAATGATAGCGCGGTATGGTGAGCCCCACCGGCATAAATCCATGCGGCTGTTGCCTCACTTAAATTCGGTTCAGGCTTCCATAATACTTTGGCAACCGGTAAGTGTGGTGTCTCAATTTTCGGTTGTTCTGCTTTAATCTCACTGATGACTAAACGATAACGGCCACCTAATTCGATTAATGAGGCATTGATCGCATCGCCTCCTTGACCATCAAATACGAGTCGAGCTGGGTCTTCTTTGCCACCAATACCAAGTGGATTCACCACAATTTTTGGTTTTGTCGCGCTGACTGTCGGGCAAATTTCTAACATATGTGAGCCAAGAATCATTTCATTACCCGGTTCTAAGTGATACGTATAATCTTCCATGAACGTTGTCGCTTTATTATCAGACATAATTTTCATTAAACGAACTAACGCAGCCGTACGCCAGTCACCTTCACCCGCAAAACCATAGCCTTCAGCCATGAGACGCTGACAAGCAAGTCCTGGTAATTGCTTCATCCCGTGTAAGTCTTCGAAGTTTGTTGTAAAGGCATTATAATTACCTTTACTAAGGAACGATTTTAACGCCAGTTCCACTTTCGCTTGATAGCGAATCGACTCATACACATCGCCTTTTTCTTTCACTGCTTCAGGTAAGTCATACATGGTTTCATATTCTTTATACAGAGCGTTAAGCGCCTCATCTGAGACTTGATTGATTTCTTCAACTAAATCACCGATGCGTAGTAATCAACCGTCCAACCGAATTTAATTTGCGCTTCGATTTTATCGCCATCTGTTACGGCAACGTTACGCATGTTGTCACCAAAGCGTGCGACTCGGATATTTGTGCCTTCTTTTACGCCAATCGCAACGTTCATCCACGCGGCGATTTGTTTTAAAATGTCTTCATTTTTCCAATGACCCACAATCACTTTACGACCTAGACCTAAACGTGTACCGATAAAGCCATACTCGCGATCTCCGTGAGCCGCTTGATTTGTGTTCATAAAGTCCATATCAATGGAACCCCAAGGGATATCACGGTTATATTGCGTATGGAAATGTAGCAGCGGTGTTTGAAGTGCTTTTAACCCAGCGATCCAAGATTTTGCTGGCGAGAACGTGTGCATCCAAGTAATAACCCCGGCACATTCTTTACTGTTATTTGCATCGAGTGCTAACTGATGAATACTATCAGCTGTTGTCACTACCTCTTTAAATTCTACCTTAAATGGTAAAATACCTGACGCATTCAATCCATCGACGACAACTTTTGAATTATCAGCCACCTCAATTAATGTTTCCTCGCCGTATAACGGCTGACTACCTGTCACAAACCAAAAAGTGTACGGTTTTGTTTTTAACATGGTTCATTCCTCCAATAAGTGTTTAATGATATGTTGCTTTTTCGTTAATTAATTCTGCCCGTAATAGGCATTTTTTCCGTGTTTGCGTAAATAATGTTTATCTAGTAACGTCTGTTGCATATCTTTTGTATCCGGATTAATTTGATACGTTCTAAGAGCCATTTTGGCGACTTCTTCTAACACGACAGCGTTATGTACCGCTTCTTCTGGGTCTTTCCCCCAGTTAAATGGCGCATGTGAGTGCACGAGTACACTCGGTACCATAAGTGGATCACAATACTTAAATGTCTCTACAATGACGTGACCTGTTTCTTTTTCATACTCACCTTTAATTTCTTCTTCAGTCATCCGACGCGTACAGGGAATCTCACCATAGAAGTAATCACCGTGTGTTGTGCCAAGTGCCGGGACGGCGCAACCTGCCTGAGCCCAACTTGTTGCCCAAGGGGAATGCGTATGGACGACACCACCGATGCCTTCAAAGTTTTTATAGAGCACTAAGTGTGTCGGCGTATCTGATGAAGGTTTTTTATCTCCTTCAACGACATTGCCATCTAAGTCTACGACAACTAAGTCATCGACGGTCATCTCGCTATAAGGCACACCACTTGGCTTAATCACCACAAGACCCGAATCTTTATCGTAACCGCTTACATTGCCCCATGTAAACGTCACTAAACCATGTTTAGGCAAGTCAAGGTTTGCTTTTAACACTTGTTCTTTTAATGCCTCTAACATCTTTCCATCAACACCTTCCTAAGTTTAAATCCTTGTACGGATGTTTAATACCACACTCTTATAGTAATATAATTCGTACGTACAATCAAGAAAGAATCCTTAAATATTTTAAAAAACTTTAAAAAACCCACTAAAACCTTTAATTAACAAGGTTTTAGTGGGTTTTGCTTTTTTGTTTTTATTGATTATTAATCTGATTTTCAACCTTTTTCAGACAAGTGATTAAAGAAAAATATCAACATATTAACCAATAAGTATAGATGTGAATTACTTTATTTATCGGTTAAACGAATGGAATAAGCTGTTTTCACTTAAATTACCGTACAGGCACACAAACAGACCCTTTAAAAATGACTCCACTTACACCAATGCCACAACATAGCGACCTTTTGCCCCACCGGAAAGAATGCGCGGGAGTTTATCACTTAATTCTTCTAAAATAATGACGTCGTGACCAATTTGGTTAAATTGGTCATCGGTTAATTTATAATCAGTAGCTAGACGGTGCCACATCGCTTTTCGTGTAGCGATTGGACAATAGACGGAATCAATGCCAGCCAAGTGAATACCGCGTAATATAAACGGATAAACCGTGGCTGGTACTTTGACACCTGCGGTTAAACCACTAAGACTAACCGTACCGTTATACGTAACTTTAGTGAGCACGCGCGATAAGACCTCACCACCGGCAACTTCAACCGCCCCAGCATACTGTTCACGGTCTAGTACGCGTGGTTTTTCATTCATAAACGTTTCTCGGTCAACGATTGACTCTGCCCAAGTGACATTAACCAATCATGCATCTCACTTTTTCCTGTCATCGCCGCAACGCGGTAACCTAAATTTTTCAATATGGCCGTTGAAATCGAGCCAACCCCACCTGTTGCGCCGGTCACAAGTACCGGAAGTGCTTGATCCATTTGATGTTGTTCTAATTGATCAACAGAGAGCGCCGCCGTTAAGCCTGCCGTCCCTAAAATCATCGCTTGTTTTAATGTTAGGCCATCTGGCAAGGGTACGACCCACTCGGCTTTGACGCGTTGGTACTCACTGAATCCACCATCATGACTCACACCTAGTTCATAACTTGTCACAATGACCTTATCCCCCTCTGTAAAGCGGTCATCAATCGATTCAACGACCTCACCCGCTAAATCAATACCAGGTGTAAACGGGTATTGTTTCACGATAGGTGACTTCGTCATATTCGCCATCGCATCTTTATAGTTAATCCCTGAGTAATGTACTTTAACTAAGACTTCTCCTTCTGGTAAATCTGTTTCTGTTAGAGTTTGCACTGAACCGATGATTTCATCATTGATTTGTTCTAGACGGTAAGCTTTAAATGTTTTCATTGTTTCTCCTCTTTTCATCATTTATCTTTACTTATAGTGACTCTCATTGTGCTCAGTTTCACTTTATCACTTGCGACCTTCATATATTACGTTATCCTTTAGCTAGCGACAATACTTCAACAACTTTTATTACAGGCATAAAAACAACTCATATAGGAGATTCCCCATATAAGTTGATATTAACCGTTATTTTTATCTAATAATAACACCGACAAAATTGCTTCCTTCACACGAAGAGATCATGAATCACGCGGAGCGCTTTATGCATTTCTTCTTCTGTCGTCGTTAATGGTGGCAGAATTCTTAACACATTTGGCCCAGCCATCACAAAGAGTGTCTGCATCTCTTCCCTTGCTTTATTCACATAATCAATTGCCGGTTCAGTTAGTTCTAAACCAATTAAAAACCCACTCGCACGAACGATCTTAATCGTTGAATTTGCCTCTTTTATTTGGTTTAGTCCCGTAATGAAGTCATTGGCCTTTTGTTTAACCTCTGATAAAAAACCTGGTGCTAATACGGCTTGTAAGGTGGCAAGACCCGCCGTTGTCACAATCGGATTCCCACCAAAGGTCGATCCGTGTGTGCCTTTTGAGAAAGCTTTCGCGACGTCGTGTTTAGCGAGCACGGCACCAATAGGAAAGCCAGAGGCTAAACCTTTAGCGGACGTTAAAATATCTGGTTCAAATCCGTATTGTTCATATAAGTAAAGCGTACCGGTCCGGCCGACGCCAGTCTGAATCTCGTCAACAATGACTAATACACCCGCTTGTTGGCATGTTGTCACTAATTGCTCGACCCATTCTTTTTCCGCAGGAATGACCCCACCCTCACCTTGAGTCAGCTCCAACATGACCGCCGCTGTCTCGTCGTGGATTAAATCATCAAGAGCGTCGACATCGTTATAAGGCAAATATCGAAACCCTGGCATATGCGGGGTAAACCCGTCTTGAATTTTTTCTTGACCGGTCGCCTTTAAAGTTGCGAGTGTTCGGCCGTGGAACGATTGTTTAAACGTCACAATCTCAAAACGGTGGTTCTTTTTTATTTTTTGATGATAACGCCTTGCGAGCTTAATCGCGCCTTCATTTGCTTCAGCTCCGCTGTTACCAAAAAACACTTGATCAAACACGGTATTTTCCGTTAGTAGCTTGGCTAATTGTTCTTGTGGTTGAATATGATAAAGGTTAGACACGTGCCACAAACTGTTTAATTGTTGTTCAACCGCTTGTTGAACACTCGGCGGCCTATGACCGAGATTACACGTCGCAATTCCTGCGGTATAATCTAAATACTTTATCCCTGCTTCGTCATAGACATATGACCCCTCGCCGTACGTTAACGTAATCGGAAAGCGGCCGTATGTTTCCATAACTGGGTCAATCATTGTTAGGTTAGACATAAGACACCTCGCTTAATGTAATTCGTGTTCCCACAGCTTCTCCAGCAATAAATTGATGGATAGCCTTTTCCTCTAAGCCACTAACAATCGCTACTTCTGGCACACCTTTTTCTAAGGCAGCGAGCGCCGATTGGACTTTCGGTATCATCCCGCCATAAATTGTCCCCTCTTCAATTAATGCCTCAATCTCTTTTGGACTTAAGTGATGTAAGACGTGATCAGCTTTTTTCACACCTGGAATATCACTAATAAAAAGAAGCGGTGCTGATAAACTCTCAGCAATGGCAGCGGCAACCATATCAGCATTCACATTATATCGCTGGGCATCATCTCCAAGCGCTAAGGGCGAAATCACCGGAATATATCCGTTGGTCGTTAACGTTGTTAAAAAGTCATGATTCACAGCTGTCACTTCACCAACATAACCGATGTGAGAAGCTTTCTTTACCGGGGTTGCTTTAAGTAAGCCACCGTCCACACCGCTAACCCCCATCACTTTGGTGTTGAACTGCGAAAGTTTACGCACGATTTGTTTATTGACAGCCCCACTTAAGACCATTTCAACAACATCTAGTACTTCGTTCGTTGTTACTCTTAAGCCATCGATAAAGGTTGATGTGACATTTAATTGTTTTAATTTTGACGAGATCATTGGCCCACCGCCGTGCACGATTACTGGCGCGATACCATGCGATTCTTTTAGCGAACCAAGCATCTTAAAGAATGATTCCGGTAACTCATCGACAATACTGCCACCACATTTAAACACAATCGTCTGCATCAAAAATCCCCCTTTACGTCCGGTAAGACGCATTGATTCTGACATACTCATAACTTAAATCACAACCCCAACCGTAGGCTTCGCCTGGTCCATCACCGACATTCACATCAATGGAAACGTCCGTTTGTTGTAAATATTGTTTGGCCTCTTCTTCACTAAACGACACAGGTACACCGTGATTGACAACGGTGATCTCCCCTAACTTCACACTCACCTGATTCGGATCAATTGGTTCGCCGCTATAACCAACGGCGGTAATAATCCGGCCCCAATTCGCATCGGCGCCGTGGATGGCTGTTTTTACTAAGTTAGATGAAATGACAGCTTTGCCAATCTTTTGCGCACTTTCATCATGAGCGGTTCCACTCACATGAACTTCAATTAATTTTGTTGCCCCTTCACCGTCTCGTGCAATTTCTTTCGCTAGTGTTTGACAGACGAAGGTGAGAGCTTGTTCAAATAACGGATAATCTTTATGAGCCGTATTTAGCGGGGTATGGTCTTGCTTGCCGTTCGCAAGTACGAGAACCATATCATTGGTTGACGTATCCCCATCAACGGTAATCATATTAAATGATTGATTTGTAATGGCCTTTAATGATTGATCAAGGGCAGCTTTTTCAATAGTGGCATCTGTCGTAATAAAGCTCAGCATCGTGGCCATATTTGGATTAATCATGCCAGAACCCTTCGCCGCTCCAGCAATCGTAACGGTTTTACCTTCAATGTCAATCTGAACACAGGCACGTTTTTCTTTTGTATCTGTCGTAAGAATAGCTGTTTCAAACATATCACTCGTTTGCGCGGCTCTATCCATCTGGCAATACCGGCCGTAATTTTGTCCATCGGTAATAACTCACCAATGACACCAGTCGAGGCTACTGCCACATGATGCTTTTTTACGCCAAACTTCTTACTCATTAAGTCCCGCATTATCAGGCATCTTTGTCTCCTTGCTCACCCGTACAAGCATTTGCCACTCCTGAATTAACAATCAGTGCTTGAATCTTGCCGTCTACCTTAATACTGTCTTGTGTCACCTTAAGTGGTGCCGCTTGAAAACTATTTAACGTATAAACCCCCGCCGCGACAGCTGGCACGTCTGAATATAGCCAAGCTAAATCGAGTTTCCTTTTTCTAATACCGGCATGTAACCCACCGGCTTCAAACCCCTTTGGTGTAGCGATGTCGCCGTTTTCTAATATCGTCATCTCTTTTTTTAATGTCGTCATCATCATGCTCATCCCCTCTCAGTCGAATTATGGATACAGTGGACTAAGGTTCAGTCCTTCTGTTTCATCTAAACCGTATAAAAGATTCATATTTTGAATCGCTTGTCCTGAAGCACCCTTCACTAAATTATCGATCACCGATACAATAATTAGGCGCTGTGTCCTTTCATCAACCGTTATGTGTAGATCACAATAATTAGAGCCATACACCTGTTTTGTTTCCGGTAAACTGTGACCCGGTTTCACCCGGACAAAGGCGCGATCTCGATAGAACGATTGATAAAGTTCCCTTATAGCCTCTTCACTTATTGCTTCTGTTAAATTCACATACATCGTTACCAAAATCCCGCGCGTCATCGGCACAATATGAGGCGTAAAATTAATAAAGATTGATTTTTCAGTTTTTTCAGATAAAAAACGTTCGATTTCTGGCGTATGCTTATGAGACCCGACTGCATAAGCACGTGTATTTTCATTCATCTCAGCATAGTGTACGCCTTGGGAAAGCGAGCGACCCGCGCCTGACACCCCTGTCTTCCCGTCTACAATAATAGAGTTACGATCAATAAACGCTTGATCAATGACCGGGAGTAACCCGAGTAGTGTGGCGGTTGGATAGCAGCCTGGATTAGCGATTAACTGCGCGTCTTTAATTTTATCTCGATACACATCAGCTAAACCGTAGACGGCTTGATTCAAATACGCTTTGCTCGCGGTCGTTTTGTTGTACCACGCTTCATAGACCGCTGGGTCAGCTAAACGAAAGTCACCAGATAAATCAATGATTTTAACCTCTGTCTCTAATAAGGCGGGCACCCATTTATGACTAACGGCCGGTGGTGTCGCAAAAAATAAGACATCGACATGTCGCGCGACATGTTCAACCGTTAATTCTTCCATTGCGACGTCAATGATTGTATCAAGGTGCGGATAGACGTCACTAATGTTTGTTCCTTGTTTTGATTGCGAATAAAGATACATCTTCTCCACTGCTTGGTGGTTGGTTAAAAAGCGCATCAATTCAATCGCACCGTAACCTGTCCCTCCAACAATACCTACGTTCATTTATGTTTCCCCCTCTATCTTTCCGTTCCTCTTTGTGATTAATTATTATACTGTATTATGTATGTTTATACAACCTTTTTCATGATATTACTGTATAAAAGTTATTTTAATGAATATTTATTCGAATTTCACGTATAAATCA